>JBPCLX010000112.1:0-2722 GCA_051002815.1 Gemmatimonadaceae bacterium | reverse complement strand
CAATACTGGCAGTGGCTGGCGGCGCGCTCGGCCTTCTGCTGGCGGCGGGGGCGGTGCGCGGCTTCGTCGCTTTCGCGCCAGCGGAGTTGCCGCGAGTGGATGAGATCCAGCTGAGCACTCCGGCGCTGGCCGCGGCGATAGGCATTACTGCCTTCGCGATGCTCCTCTTCGGACTGGCACCCGCAATCCTCACCTCTCGGGCGCCCAACAGCGGAGGGACAGTCGGCTGAGGAGTCGGCCGCCAATCCCATGCTCACATGCAGGTCGTGGCACCTTCATACTTCGCGACCATCGGTGCGCCGATAGTGCGAGGTCGAGGCTTTTCGGATGGCGACCGTGAGGGAGCACCTTCGGTCGTGGTGTTGAGCGAGTCTGCCGCGCGGCACTACTGGCCCGGGGACGATCCGATCGGTGAGCGCCTGACGATGGGACGCGGCAGCAATACCGTCACCGTCGTAGGCATCGTTCCGGACACGCGCTACCGCGACCTTCGCGAGGCGCGGCCGAGCATATACTTTCCGCTGCGCCAGTCTTTCTTTCCGTTCGCTCCGACCAAGCTGGTGATCCGAACCGAGCGTCCACAGGGATTGGTGGTGCCTGCACTTCGCCGGGTACTCGCGGAATCGGCCCCCGGCGTTGCGCTGGCGAGTGCAGCACCCTTCGATGAATACCTGGCCAAACCGCTGGCACAGCCGCGACTCAACGCGCTGCTGCTGGCCGCCTTCGCTGCAGCAGCGGTAATCCTCGCAGCGATCGGCCTGTTCGGCGTCCTCTCGACAATGGTCGGGCAGCGGACGCGCGAATTCGGCGTGCGCCTGGCGCTTGGCGCGACCGCGGCCGGGATCAGCAGGATGGTGCTGCGTCGCTGGATGATCGTTGCCGGCGCTGATGTGTTTGCGGGTCTGCTCGGTGCAATGGTCGCGAACCGGCTGCTATCGGCACTGCTGTTCGAGGTCAGTCCGACGGATCCCACTACTCTTGGCGGAATCGTCCTGGTGCTTCTGGCGGTCGCGGCGCTGGCGTCGCTCATTCCGGCAAGGTCGAGCACGCGTATCGATCCCGCCACTGCGCTCAAGGCAGAGTAAAACCAAGAAAGAATTGCGACTTGCGAAAGGGATGTTCGGTCTTTTCGCAATTCGCACTTCGCACTTCCTCACATACCACGTCGAACTTCTCACTTCAGTTCGCCACCAGATCCCGCGTTATCTCGGGAATCGACCGCGCTCCGCATAACGCCATTGCCAGATCGAGCTCCGTCCGCAGAATGGACAGGGCGAGACGGGCCCCGGCTTCTCCGCCGCAACACAGTCCCCATAACGCGGCCCGGCCGACCATTACCGCGGACGCGCCAAGGGCGAGCGCCTTCAGGATGTCCGTTCCGCGGCGTATTCCGCCGTCGAGCAGGACCGGTATGCGGCCGCCGACCGCTTCGGCCACCGCGGGGAGGGCACTGATCGTCGGGAGGGCGGTGTCCAGCTGCCGGCCGCCGTGGTTGGACACGACGATGCCTGACGCGCCATGCTCCACCGCCCGGTGCGCGTCGTCGCCCCGCATGATGCCTTTCAACAGCACCGGCATCGACGTGATCGAACGCAGCCACTCGACATCGCGCCACGTCAGCGACGGGTTGAGCATTCCCGCTGCATGCACCGCCAGTCCGCTCTCCACGTGCACGTGAGGGAGAACCTGCGAATCGCCAGGCATTTCGTGCGCCAGAGTGAGGCCGGCCGGAAGCCTGAACTCGTTGCGCACATCGCGCTCGCGCCGCCCCAGCACCGGCGTATCGACCGTGAGCACCAGCGCCTGCGCGCCCACCCTCTCCGCCCGTCGCACCAGCCTTTCCGTAAGCGCCTTGTCCGGATAAACGTACAGTTGAAACCAGAGTGGCTCCGGCAGAACGGCGTGCACCTCGTCGATCGGCGTGGTCGACACGGTGCTCACCACCATGCCGATGCCCAGACCGGCCGCCGCACGAGCCATAGCGAGCTCACCATCGGGGTGAGCGAGCCGCTGCATGGCCATCGGGGCCACCAGCATGGGGGTGGCGTGCTTCGCCCCGAGAAGGCGGACCGATGTGTCACGGTTGGCGACGTCGACCATTGCACGCGGGAGCAGCGCGAGGCGGTCGAACGCGGCCCGGTTCTCCCTGGCGGTGATCTCATCGTGGGAACCGCTGGCGTAGTAGTCGTAAATCATCCCCTCGATCGCTTCGCGCGCTCCGCGCTCCAGGTCGTGGATGTTGATGAAGCGGGACAGATCAGGGGGCGATGCAGTGGGCATGGCGATGGGCCGGAGTTGAGGAGCGAAATGTTGTGCCCGGCCGCCTCAGGGGGAAGGTGCTGGCATCGGCCGCCGGCAATCGCGATCTTGCCTGTGCCACTTTCACCATCCCCCACCGTGCCTGACACATACGACACTGCGCCCGCCGCCTCGGAGCACGCACCCTATTACGGCCGTTACGTCAGCCGCGTCCCCTCGGGAGACATCATCGCCACTCTCGAGCGCCAGAGCGAGGAGACCTCCCTGCTGCTGAATGGACTCTCGCCGGGGCAGTCTGATTTTCGTTATGCGCCGGGTAAATGGAGCATCAAGGAGGTAATCGGGCACCTGACCGACGCCGAGCGAATCTTCGCCTATCGCGCGTTGCGGTTCGCACGGGGCGATGACACGTCGCTCGCCGGCTTCGATGAGAACGACTACACACCGGCCGGCGAGTTCGGCG
>JBPCLX010000111.1:0-17622 GCA_051002815.1 Gemmatimonadaceae bacterium | reverse complement strand
CTGTTCCACGAGTTCGCCGGCATGCATGCGTCGAGCAACGCCGAGAGCGGTACTGGCGACGTGAAATACCATCTCGGCAAGGCCACGACTCGAACGCTCGAGACCGGTGAGCAGGTGGATATCCGGCTGGTGCCCAATCCGAGTCACCTCGAGTTTGTGAATCCGGTGCTGTCGGGCGTGGCGCGGGCCACCCAGCGTGTCCCGGATGCTCCGGACCGGCGCGATGAGGATGCCGTACTCCCGATAGCGGTGCATGGTGATGCCGCCTTCCCCGGAGAAGGGATCGTGGCCGAGACGTTCAACCTGGCAGCGCTGCGCGGATACCGGGTGGGAGGTACGCTGCACATCATCGTGAACAACCAGTTGGGGTTCACAACCGACCCCCACGACGCCCGGTCCACATACTACGCAAGCGACGTGGCCAAGGGGTTCGACGTCCCGATCGTTCACGTGAACGCCGACAATCCGGAAGCGTGTCTGGCGGCGATCTGGCTGGCCCTTGCCTACCGCAGAGAGTTCCATCACGATTTCGTGATCGATCTCGTCGGCTACCGGCGCCATGGGCATAACGAGATGGATGAGCCGGCGTATACCCAGCCGACGCTCTACGACGCGATCAGGAAGCACCCGTCGCCGCGCCTGGTCTGGGGCCGGCATCTGGTCGAAACCGGGGAGACCACCGACGAGACGGTAGCCGAGCTGGATGCCGAGATACAGGGCAAATTCGAGAAGATTCACGAGGAGCTGAAGTCCGGACGCGTGCATCCGGCCGAGGACCTTCCGGATGAGAACGGCGAGTGCAACGCGCCGGACGTGCAAACGGCGGTGAAGGCGGAGACACTCATTGCGCTCAACGAGCGCCTACTTACGTGGCCGTCGGATTTCCGTCCGCTGGCGAAGCTCGCGCGTCAGATAGAGCGGCGGCGCGGAGCGCTCACCGAGATGAAGGACACGGCCCTCGGCCCACGCGGCCAGATCGATTGGGGACACGCCGAGGCGCTGGCGTTCGCGTCTCTCCTGATGGAAGGGCCATCGGTGCGGATGAGCGGGCAGGACACCGAACGGGGGACCTTCTCCCATCGTCAGGCGGTGCTGCACGACGCCTCCACCAATCTGAGATATACCCCACTGGCGAACCTGCCGGGGGCCACCGGAGCGTTCGAGATCTACAATTCACCGTTGAGCGAGACGGCGGTGATGGGATTCGAGTACGGCTTCAGCGTGGCCGCCCCCGATACCCTCGTACTGTGGGAGGCGCAGTTCGGCGATTTCGTGAACGTCGCGCAGACGGTGGTCGATCAGTTCCTCGCCGCCGATCGCGCCAAATGGGGGCAGGACTCGGGCATCGTTCTGCTGCTTCCACACGGGTACGAGGGACAGGGGCCGGAGCACTCGAGTGCACGGCTGGAGCGATTCCTTCAATTGTGCGCCGAAGGAAACCTGCGCGTTGCCTACTGCAGCACGCCTGCGCAGTATTTCCACGTGATCCGTCGCCAGGCGCTCTGTCCGGTTCGCCGTCCACTCGTGCTCATGCAGCCCAAGAGCCTGCTGCGGCTTCCCGAGGCCGCCTCTGCTCTCGCCGACCTGTCGGCCGGCAGATTCGAGCCGGTGATCGACGATGCCAACGCCTCGCCTGACGAAGTACGGCGGCTGGTATTCTGCTCGGGCAAGATCTACTACGATCTGGCGATGGAGGAGCCGCCGGCGCAGGTAGCGCTGATCCGCATCGAGGAACTCTATCCATGGCCGCACGAAGCGATAGCCGCGATCGTCGACCGATACCCCAATACGACGACCGTCGTCTGGGCGCAGGAAGAGCCTAAGAACATGGGCGCGTGGGCTTTCGCCGCCCCGCGACTTCGCGCCGCCGTCGGAACGACCATGCCGATTCGCTACGTCGGCCGGCCGGAACGCGCGAGTCCGGCCGAGGGATACATGTCCTCGCATCAGAGCCGGCAGGCAGCGATAGTTTCCGAGGCGCTGCGAGTGGATGAGGGCGCGGGTGCACGGCAAAAGGCGGCGCGCGCGGAGGCGTGAGCCGGCCGGGCGGGTGAAAACGTGAGCCGGCCGGGCGGGTGAAAAACGGAGCGGGTTCCGCGGGGAACCCACGCGCAACCGGTCGCGTTCGCTGAGCGAGACCTTCCGCCCGCGTGCGGCGGCGCGCACCATCCCGGTTCGTTCATGCCTAGACGATTCGTTTACCTTGCCCGCGCGCTCGCCGCCGGGGTGCTGTTCGCCACGGCGCTGCCGGCCCAGAATGACGGTGCCGCCGCGTTAGGTTCCCTCGTCCAGGGGCTCGGTGTCTCCGCACGGGTGCTAGTCATCGGCGCGCATCCGGATGATGAAGACACGCGTCTCATTGCCTTTCTCACGCGTGGCAGGCACGTGCGCACCGGCTATCTCTCGCTTACGCGCGGAGATGGCGGACAGAATCTGATCGGGAACGAGCTCGGCGAGGCGCTCGGGGTGATTCGCGCGGAGGAGCTTCTCACCGCCCGGCGCCTTGACGGCGGGGTGCAGTACTTCACGCGCGCATACGACTTCGGGTTCTCCAAGAGCGCTGATGAAACGTTCGAACACTGGCCGCGCGATACGCTGCTCGGCGATGTGGTGCGAGTGGTGCGAGCGTTCAAGCCGCATGTGCTGGTAGGGCTGTTCAGCGGCACGCCCCGCGACGGACACGGGCAGCATCAGGTGTCGGGCATCCTTGCTCGTGAGGCGTACGAAGCCGCGGCCGATACTCAGCGCTTTCCGCGCTCCGCGTTCGGCGCCCCATGGACGGTCGGCAAGTTCTACCGTGCTACGCGCTGGCGCGTGGAGGATGCGACTCTGCGTTTCAACGCCGGCGAGTACTCTCCGCTGCTCGGCCGGTCGTACGCCGAAATCGCCGCGGAAAGCCGCAGCCAGCACAAGTCGCAGGCGTTCGGGCAAATCGAGCCGAAAGGCGTTGCCTTGAGCGGCGTACGTCGTGAGGCGACGCGGCTCAACCCGGGAACGCCCGCCGAGAGGGAAGCGGGGTTGTTTGCCGGCATGGACACGTCGCTGGCCAGAGTGCGTGATTCACTCTCCTGCGTGCCGGGCAAAGCGGCGCTCGATACCGTACGTTCGGCGGCGGCCGATGCGCGCCGACTCTTCGATGCCTTTGATCCGACGCCACTTCGCGAGCCGCTAGGCAGGGCGCTGCTCGCCGTCCGTGGGATCGCATGCATTCCGCCGGACTCCGATGCCGCGGCATCGCTCGTGCATCTGCAATCGCGGTTGCTCGAAGCGTGGCGCCTTGCGAGTGGCGTGGTCGCCGAAGCGATCGTCGATCGGGAGCTGGTGGCGATCGGTGACACGATCCCCATCGTGCGCGCCATCTACAATCGCGGCCGGACCCCGGTGCGGATACGGCTGGCTCCGGAACGGGAGCTGGTGCTCGCTCCCGACAGCGCTTCGCTGGACACGATGCACGTGACCTACTCGGCTGACACGCGCTCTGCCTGGCGCGAGATGTTGGAGCCGAAATGGCTCACGCTTCCGCGCGATGGTGGCATGTTCGCCGTACCTATCGACACAACGCCGGCCGGCGCCAGGCCTCGCGCAGCGCTCGCGCATGTAGAGGTCGACGTTGGTGGAGCATTCGTCCCGCTGGCGACGCCAATCATTTATCGCTTTGCCGATCCCATACGCGGCGAGGTAAACCGGCCACTCGCGGTGGCGCCAGAGGTGACGCTCACGCTCGACCGTTCGTTGGAGCTCGCCCCGGCGAGCACGCCGCTCGATCGCACGGTCCGGGTGGAGCTGCGTTCGGCCGCGAATTCGCCACGCACCGTGCGCTTGGCGCTGCGGGTCCCCCGCGGATTGCGCGCCGACTCCGCCGTGCGCAGCGTGACGCTGCCGCGACACGGATCCACGGCGACACTCGAGTTTCGCCTGACTGGCACGCTTCCCCCCGGCCGGCACGAGGTGGTGGCTGTGGCCGAAGGCGACGGCGAACGATATTCCACCGGCTACACGCTCATAGACTATCCGCACATTGAGCGGCGACGGATTTACCGCAATGCAGTGCTCGCGCTCGAAGCCGTCGATGTTGGTATTCCGCCGGGCCTTCGTGTAGCCTACGTTCCGGGAGTCAGCGACAACGTCGCACCCGCACTGATGGACCTCGGAGTGCCGGTGACGGTGCTCTCGCCTGACGACATTGCGGGTACCGATCTGGACGCGTACACCACCGTGGTGATCGGGCCACGTGCCTACGAAGCATCCGACCGGCTGGTCGCGGTGAACGACCGGCTGCTCGACTATGCACGTCGCGGCGGGACGCTCGTTGTCCAGTACGGTCAGTACGAAATGATGCAGCCCGGCATCATGCCGTATCCGATTACCATTGCCCGGCCGCACGATCGCGTGACGGTCGAGGAATCGCCAGTCCGGTTGCTACGGCCGGATCATCCACTCCTCAACGTGCCGAACCGCATCACGACGGCCGACTTCGATGGCTGGGTGCAGGAACGGTCGTTGTACATGCCGCGTACCTTTGGTGAGGCGTTCGTTCCGATCGTCGCGGTGCAGGAGCCTGGCGAGGAGGAACGAACGGGCGCTCTGCTGATCGCACAATTCGGGGAGGGAACGTACGTGTACACGACGCTTGCATTCTTTCGTCAGCTTCCGGCCGGAGTGGCTGGTGCGGCACGCCTTTTCGTGAACCTCCTCGGTGCCGATGCCGCGGTGCTTGGCGAGGCACCGTGAGGGCGGGGAACCAGGCACGCGCATGTCTGGTTACAATTGCGCTCTCGCTGGCGGCGTGCGGAGGTGATGGCAGGACGGTGCTGACCGTCTACTCGCCCCATGGCAAGGAATTGTTGGAGCATTACGAGACGGCGTTCGAGGCCGCCAACCCCGCCATCGACGTGCAATGGGTCGACATGGGGTCGCAGATCATTCTGGAACGGTTGCGTGCGGAGCGGCAGAATCCGCAGGCGGATGTGTGGTTCGGTGCGCCCGCCGAGATCTATGAGCGGGGCGCACGGGAGGGGCTGCTCTCCGCGTACGAGCCGTCGTGGGCGAGCGCGGTCGGTGAGGAATCGAGGGATACGGAACACCGGTGGTACGGCACCTACCTGACGCCTGAGGTGATAGCGTACAACACGGAGGCGGTGCCGGCAGACGAGGCGCCGCGCGACTGGGATGATGTGATCGATCCCAGGTGGCGCGACCAGGTGTTGATCCGCAATCCGATCGAGAGCGGCACGATGCGGGCGATTTTCGGTGCGATGATCCTGCGCTCGATTCGAGAGACCGGTTCTCCGGAAGCGGGGTTCGACTGGCTGCGCCAACTCGACGCCAACGTGAAGGAATACACGGCGGATCCGTCACTGCTGTTCCAGAAGCTGGGACGCCAGGAAGGGGTCGTGACGCTGTACAACATGCCTGACATGCACATATTGCAGCGTCGTGGATATCCGGTGGACTACGTTTTCCCATCGAGCGGCACGCCGCTTCTGGTAGACGGCATCGCGATCGTTCAGGGCACCCAGCTGCCCGATGAGGCGCGCGCGTATTACGAGTTCGTTACTTCGCGTGAGGCATTGATCACGGCGTCCGAGCAGTTCACACGCATTCCAGCGCGTACGGACATTCCCCCCGACAGCCTCCCGGAGTGGGTACGCACGGCACAGTCTATGATCACGCCCATGCCGCTCGATCGCGCCGTACTTGGCGATAGTCTCGACTCGTGGATGCGATTCTGGGATGCGAACATTCGCAATCAGCACCGGGGTCGGTGAGCGCCGGTCCGGCGTTGGAGGGTGAGAGGGCACCGCCTGACGAAAGAGCGATCCGTGAGCGGGCTGGTACGCTGTCGCTGCGCGGCATAACGCGGCGATTCGGGACACATGCCGCGGTCGACGACCTCTCGCTCGACATCGAGCCAGGCGAGCTGATGGCTCTGATCGGGGCGTCGGGCTCCGGAAAGACGACGACCCTGCGGATGGTTGCCGGGTACGAAGCGCCGAACGGCGGCCGTATCTTTCTCGACGGCCGCGACATCACCGCTCTTCCGCCGCAGCGGCGCGACTTCGGGATGGTCTTCCAGCACTACGCGCTCTTTCCGCACATGTCGGTGGGAGAGAACGTCGCCTTTGGGCTCGAGGCCCGCGGCGTCCGCCGCGCCGAACGGCGATCCCGGGCGGAACGCGCTCTCGCCAACGTCGGACTCGAGGGGGCGGTGAAGCGGCAGGTGCAGTCGTTGTCCGGCGGTGAGCAGCAGCGGGTGGCGCTGGCTCGTGCGCTGGTGATCGAACCGCGCGTACTCCTGCTCGACGAACCGCTGTCGAATCTCGATCCCACACTCCGCCGGTCGACCCGAGAGGAGCTCCGCGCAACGCTTCACCGGTTAGGCGTCACGTCGCTGTTTGTCACGCACGATCAGGAGGATGCATTCGCCGTTGCCGACCGGGTCGCCGTAATTCGCCAGGGAAGGCTGCTTCAAGTCGGCCGAGCCGATGAGTTGTATGATCGTCCCACCACGCGGGCCGTGGCCGAGTTCATCGGCCACTCGACGCTTGTGCCGGGAGTCCTGGCGGGAGGTGAGGTGACCGTGGCGATCGGCGGGCGCGAGTGGCGGCTTCTGGCGGACCGGCCGCCGGCAGTACATGACGGAGACGTGATGGTGGTGCTGCGTCCCGACGCTCTGGCGTTTGCGTCGCCCGACGCGCCGTCGGGATGGCAGGCCGAGGTAACGGAGCGGCGTTTCGCTGGCGCGCTCATCGCCTATCACGTAAAACTTTCGGACGGCGTCCATCTGGAGCTTTACGGCACGGAGCGCGACGTGCGCGTTGGCGACCGGGTAAGCGTGAACGTAGCGCGGGAACCGGTCGCCGTCGTATCACCGTGAGTCCGCGCCGGGCCGAGCCAACGCCGCATAGCGCCACCGGCGTACCCTCCGTAGTCAGTGAGCCGAGCGCCTGGCGCGGCCTTGGAACGTGGGCACTGGCTCTGCCGGTATTTCTGCTGCTCGCCTGGGCGGTGGTGCTTCCGAACATGACGGTGATCGCCGGAAGCTTTGCCAGCGGACTCGAACACTGGCGCGAGTTCGTGAACAGTCCGGCGGATCGTGAGGCATTGTGGACCACGCTGGTCATCTCGGTATGGTCCGTGTTCGCGGCGGCGGCGATTGGCATTCCGCTGGCGTTTCTGCTCACCCGCTTCGAGTTCCGCGGGCGTCGCGCACTCAGCGCGGTGGCGACGCTGCCGGCGGTGCTGCCGCCACTGGTCGGGGTGATCGCGTTTCTATTCCTGTATGGCGAAACGGGACTCATTACGCGCGTCGTCCAGATCGTGTTGCGGCTGGAGGAGCGTCCGTGGACTCTCACCGGGATAGGCGCGATCATATTCGTGCACGGCTACACCATGTACGTGTTCGTCTTCCTGTTCGTCGCCGCCGGGCTGGAACGGATGGACACGTCGCTCGACGAAGCGGCATCGGGGCTGGGCGCTTCGCGGTTCCGGCGCCTTTCGCGCATCACGCTCCCCCTGCTCACGCCGTCGATAGCCGGTGCGATGCTTCTGGTCTTCATGAACTCACTTGGCTCGTTTAGCGCGCCGTATATCTTCGGTGGCGGATTGCGAGTGCTGTCGACTCAGATCGTGTCGTCCAAGACGATTGGAGCGATGGGGCTGGCGTACGTCGAGACCACGGTGCTTGCGGTGAGTGCGGTGCTGGCGTTGATGCTGTTCCGCTGGTTCGAGCGGCGCCGCCGTTACGCGATGCCAGGCAAGGGGCGAGCCTCACGAGTCGTCGTGCGCTCACGCGTCGCGCGGATGGCGGGACCGGTGCTCGGAGTCGCGCTGGTGACGATGCTTGTCCTGCCGCACGCGATGGTGGTGCTCATTTCCTTCGCGCGCGAAGGCTCGTGGACGACGCAGATTCTCCCCACCTCGTACACGCTCGACAACTTTCGCCGTCTGGCGACGGATCCGCAGCTCTGGGTGCCGATTCGCAACAGCGTCTCGATGGCGGCGATCGCCACCGTGGCCAACATAATCGTCTGCTTCGTTGCTGCCTATCTAATCGTGCTCCGCAATTTTCGCGGTCGGCGCCTTCTCGAGCTGCTGGTGGCTCTGCCGTGGGCCATTCCGGCCACCGCGATCGGCATCGGATTGGTCGCTACCTTCGACAGGAACGATCTGGCTAGCGGGAGAGTGCTGCTGGTCGGAACCTTCGCCATCCTCCCGCTCGCCTATTTCGTGCGCGGCATTCCGCTCGTCGTTACCGCGACTGAAGGTTCGCTCAAGCAGATGGATCCGTCCCTGGAGGATGCCGCCCGCGGACTCGGCGCTTCATGGTGGCTCACCATGTGGCGTGTGGTTCTGCCGGCTGCGCGTCCGGGACTCGTTGCCGGCGCAATGCTCGCTGCCGTCATGGCGGTCGGCGAGTTCGTTGCCAGTATCGTGCTTTACACCCGCGCCAACCGTCCGATCTCGATCGAGATCCTCGCGCAGCTGCGCGATCTGTCGTTCGGGACCGCCGCCGCTTACAGCGTTCTGCTGATCGGCCTTACGCTCGTCATTACTCTCTCGGCGCGATGGCTCGAGGGCAGGGCCACCGCGGGCGAGCATGCCACATAGCGAAAGATGACCTCACATCTTTCTTCGGCGCAGCGGGGCCGTCCGCACGTCGTCATCATCGGCTGCGGATTCGGGGGTTTGTATGCCGCGCGGGCGCTGCGGAGCTCCCCGGTGACGGTAACGGTGGTCGATCGAACCAACCATCACCTCTTTCAGCCCCTGCTGTATCAGGTGGCCACGGCGACCCTGTCGCCGGCCGACATCGCGCAGCCAATCCGGTTCCTGCTTCGAAAGCAGCGCAATACGGCCGTGATCCTGGACGAAGTGGTAGGGGTGGATCCTGACGGGCGAGTCGTGCATCTGATGGGGGGAGGAGCGCTCTCTTACGACTATCTGATCGTGGCCGCAGGTGCGCGGCACAGCTATTTCGGCAACGACGAGTGGGAAGCTGCCGCTCCCGGGCTCAAGACTCTCGACGACGCCCTGGAGATCCGCCGGCGGTTTCTGATCGCTTTCGAGAAGGCGGAGCAGTGCGCGGTTGCCGCCGAGCGTCAGGCGTGGCTCACGTTCATCGTCGTCGGCGGGGGGCCGACCGGGGTCGAGCTGGCGGGAATCATGCCCGACATTGCCCGGCGAGGGATGCGCGACGAGTTTCGCAACGCCGATCCGGCAGACATTCGCGTGGTGCTGCTCGAAGGCGGCCCGCGTGTGCTGCCCGCATTCAGCGAGCGCTCCTCCGCACGCGCGCACGCCGATCTCGAGGCGTTAGGTGTCGATGTTCGGGTCGGTGCGATGGTCACCGGGATCGACGCGAACGGCGTGCGCGTGGGGGACGAGTTTCTCGCCGCGCGAACGGTGTTCTGGGGCGCGGGCAATGCCGCGTCACCGCTCGCCCGCTCGTTGGGTGTTCCGCTCGACAAGGCCGGACGCGTGCGGGTGAACGTAGATCTGACCGCTCCGGGTTACGCCGAGCTCCTGGTAGTCGGCGATCTGGCCGCCGTGGAACAGGAGAATGGTGAGCTGGTGCCCGGCGTCGCCCCGGCGGCCATGCAAGAAGGAAGATGGGCCGCGCGCAACATAATCCGCGCGGTGCGCGGTCGCGAAATGCGTCCCTTTCGCTATCACAACAAGGGCGATCTGGCGACGATCGGCCGCGAACGCGCGGTGGCGGAGTTCGGCAGGTTGAAGTTCGGAGGCCGGCTTGCCTGGCTACTCTGGTTATTCATCCACATCATGTACCTGGCCGGCTTCCGCAACCGCGCGATCGTCCTGATGGAATGGGCGTATGCGTACGTAACCTATCGACGCGGCGCACGAATCATCAGGTCGAGCGAAGCTGGATCCCGCGAGTCGTTCGTTCGCGAGCCTGCGTAATATCTAACGCAATTCGACGCCCACTTTGCTCTATTCCGTGGGCGGAATCGTCAAAATGATGACTTCCCCCGGAACCAGGGTGATCTCTTCGGAGATCGGCGCACGGCTTCCTCCTATCGGATCAGCCTGAAAGCGCAGCGATCGCACTCCCCCGAGCAGCCGGTTCGGAATGCGGAGCGTGGTGGTAGTGTTGCCGGTGGCGGTACCGATCCTCGACCGCATCCCCGACGACTCGATGACGTAGATCGCCATGTCTGGGAACGCCTGGTTGTCCACGCGTAGCGTTGCGTACGTTTCGGCAGGAACGGATTCGGCGACATCGGCCGAGACCGCTCCGCCAGCCGTGCTCGTGCTCGCCTTGGCGCACGCCCCGATCGCGAGGACGGCGACCATCAATGCCAGTTGTCGCATGGGTACCTCCGATTCAGCCCGATTAGCGAACTAGAGCGCGCAGCGAACGTGCCATGGATGCAGCGCGCAAAGCTCTGCAACGAAGCCTTACCGGCTTCTTACTGCTTTTAAGCTAGTGCCCCGTTTTCTTGTACTGCTCCATTCCCCTTCCCAGCAGCAGCGTACTCAGCACGAAGATGGCGGAGGTGATGAACGGAACCTTCGCGCCGCCGAACTGCTCCCACGCCCAGCCAGCGTACAACGGATAGATCACCCGCAGGATGCCGCCGTAGGTCTGCTGCACTCCCATGTATACCCCGCGCTCATGCTCGGCAATGACCTGCGACAGGAGCGCGGTCACCGCCGGGAACGTGAACGCCGTACCTAACGGGATGAGCGCGACGGTCATCGCCAGTACCGGCAGCGTCGTCGTGAACGGCGTAAGACCCAGCCCCAGTGCCAGCAGCACCGCCCCCAGACGCACCGTGCGCGGCTCGCCGAGTTTGTCCACCACCCAGCCGAGCAGCCAGATGCGAATGAGAACGCTCAATCCTCCCATGTAGGCGAAGAAGAATCCTATCGTGCCTTCATCCACACCGAACTGCTGCTGGAGGAAGAACACCAGATAGGCGGTCACCCCGTAAAAGGCGCCGATCGCGACGGCATAAATCCAGATCAATCGAGAGGGTGGCTCGTACCAGTGGGCAGCGACACGAACGACCATCTGCCACGGGGAGCGCGCGGTCTTCGCCTTCCTTCGCGCATCCACTCCGTGCGACTCCACGAGATATCGGGACGCGAAGAACATGTTCAACAGTGACAGCGCAGCGGCGAGCAGTCCCGGTGCGGCCATCCCCCATCGCGCCGCGGCGGATCCGATCACCGGTCCGAGCACCACGCCGGCATTCGTCGCCGCCGACAACCAACCTAACGCCTTGGAGCGCTTTGCGGGCTCCACCGCGTCGGCGACGTAAGCCTGGATCACCCCCACCGTTCCGCCGCCCCCGCCCTGGACGATCCGCGACACCAGCAACAGCCAGAACGTGTCGGCGAAGGCGAACACGACATATGCGACGACCGACGCTCCAAGCCCTATCAACAGCGTGGGCTTGCGTCCGAAGCGGTCGGACACCCGGCCCCATAGCGGGGCGCTCAACAGCTGCGCCGCCGAGAACGATGAAACGAGCACGCCGACCTCGAACTTGCTCGCCCCCATCGTATCGGCATAGAACGGAAGCAGCGGAACGACCATCAACGCCCCGACCATGTCGAGGAACGCGGTGGCCATCAGCACGTAGAGCCGGGCCATTCCGTCGTACTTCGACGCCGGAGGCCTTTCTGTATCGGAAAGCGTCGAGGTCACACGGCGCTACTCGGCGCGTCCGAGGGCGGCAGGCGGGATGGAGCGGCCGACGAGACCGGTGAGGGCGACTATCGTCAGGACGTAGGGAATCATCTGGACGAACTGCGACGGTACCGCTTGCGTGCCCTGCAGCGCGATCTGCAGCGTTTCCGCCGCGGCAAACAGAAAGCATGCGAGCCCTGCACGGGCCGGGTCCCACCGGCCGAAGATCACGGCAGCCAGTGCAATGAACCCACGGCCCGCGGTCATGTTGTCGGTGAACTGATGCTGGTCGAGCGCGAGATACACACCGCCCAGTGACGCCAGCACGCCCGACATCACCACCGCCGCGTATCGCACCGGCCGTACCCTTACGCCAACCGACTCGGCGGCGGCGGGGTGCTCACCGACCGCACGCACGCGCAATCCGAATGGCGTGCGATACATGACCCAGGTGAGTGCCGGGACGAGTAGCAGTCCGGCGATGACCAGCGGATTCTGCAGCGTGGCCAGAAGCAGGCCTCCCGATCCGGTCGTCGCGGAAAATCCCTCCACTCGCGGCGAATTGGAAGAGCTGTCGAAGGCGAGCTGCAAACCGAGTCGCGTAAGGCCTATCACCAGCAGATTGATGGCGATTCCGGCCACGATCTGGTCGGCGCGAAACCGGATACACGCCACGGCGTGCAGCAACCCGAACAGCGCGCCGGCCGCGACGCCGCACAGGATTCCAAGCCATGGATCGCCGGTCATCCAGCTTCCTATCGCCGCGGCGAACGCACCGGTGAGCATGAATCCCTCGAGCCCCAGGCTCACCACCCCGGCCCGCTCCGCCAGCACGCCGCCTGACGCCGCGAACAGGTATGGAATGGCGATGCGGATCATCTGGGCGGCAAGATCGGACGCGTTCATGCCGATCCCCCCACTCTGGCGGCACTAGCCCGCAACAAGCGCCGGACTTCGGGGACCGCCGCGGCCACCGCGAGTATGACGACGCCTTGCAACACCTCCACGAACTGCTTCGGTACCAGCGCGTTGATCGCCAAACCGCCTTGCGAGAGCGTAGCGAAGAAAAATGCCGCCAGCACGATTCCCAGCGGGTGGTTGCGGCCGACGAGGGCCACGGCAATGCCGAGGAATCCGAACCCGCCGGCCAGCCCCTCCTCGTAGTAGTGCTTGTATCCGAGCACGAAGTTGATTCCACCGAGCCCGGCCAGCGCGCCGGAGAGCGTCAGCGCCCAGATCCAGACTCGCCGGACGCGGATGCCCCCGTACTCGGCCGCATCGGGCTGCAATCCTGTTGCCCGCAGATCGAAGCCAATGCGGGAGCGGAAAAGCAGCCACCACACGCCTATCGATGCAGCGAGGGCAACGATCAGCGTGAAGTTGGCCGCCGAGCCGTGGAACGCGGGAACGAGCGCGGAGAGACGTGGCACCTTTCCAGCCACGATCTCGGGGGTGTGCAGTGTTTCGGGCACGTGGAGGTGCGAGGCGATCACCCAGTTGAGGAGCGCCAGCACAATGAAATTGAGCATGATCGTTACGATCACTTCGTGCGCGCCGAACCGTGCCTTGAGCACGCCGGGTACCCAGCCGGTAGCGCCCCCAGCCAGCATTGCCGCCAAAATGGCGATCGGCACCGCCAGCAGCGCGGGCGTGCCTGACGGGAGCCACAGCCCGGCGAGCGCGGCGGCGAACGCGCCCGCCGCGAGCTGGCCCTCAGCCCCGATGTTGAACAGCCCCGCGCGCAGCCCGATCGTGACCGCGAGGCCGGTGCAGATGAGCGTCGTCGCCTTGTACAGCACCTGGCCGAATCCGTAGGCGTTGCCCCACGTGCCCTCGAGCAGCAAGCCGAACACGGCAGCGGGCGATTGTCCGAACGCAAGGATCAGCAGATCGCCAGCCACGAGCGCGATGAGCAGCGCCACCAGCGGCGGCAGCACGGAGTCGGCTAGGGCAGTGCCGGCACGCGACGTACGCGCCGGGGCGATTAGTGAGGCGGCTGGAGGTGCGGTCATTGGGCGGGGACTGCGTGCACGCTGCTGGCGCCGGTCATCAGCGCACCGAGGCGCTCCGACGTCGCCTCCGTGCGGGGAAGAATCGCCACGAACGTACCGCGATACATGACCGCTATGCGATCGGCGAGAGCCAGCACCTCGGCAAGCTCGGCGGACACCAGTAGAATCGCCTTTCCCTCTCCGCTCGCCTCCTCCAGCTGACCGTGGATGAACTCGATCGCTCCCACATCGACACCGCGGGTAGGCTGCGCCGCGAGGAGTACGCTGTAATCGCGTCCCATCTCGCGTGCTATGACGATCTTCTGCTGATTGCCGCCGGATAGTGCACGTGCCGGTCGACTGGCGTCAGGCGGGCGGATATCGAACGTCTTCAGCTGCCGGCCGGCTTGATCGGCCACCGCCGCGCGATCGATCTGGGCGGCGCGCGTGTAGCGGTGCTGCAACCCGAGGACGAGGTTGTCGGCGACGGGAAAATCGAGTACCAATCCGCGCCGCTGGCGGTCTTCGGGAATGTGCGCCAATCCAGCATCCGTTCGTTCGCGAACCGGCGCGCGGGTAATGTCCCGATTACCGAGCAGCACGGTGCCTGACGACACCTCGCGCAACCCGGCCAAAGCCTCGATCAGCTCCGTTTGCCCGTTACCCTCCACACCGGCTATTCCGAGAATCTCCCCCGGCGCGATGGCAAACGTGACCCCGTCGACCGCTCTCCGGTTCCGTGAGGAGCCGACGACCAGATTCTGCACCTCCAGCGCATGCCCCGCTCCCTTCGCCGCACCGGTCTCCCCCGCTTCCCGCTTCCCGCTTCCCGCTTCCCGCCGGTGCGCCAGAACCACATCACGCCCAACCATCGCGCGGGCGATCTCGGCCGGGGTCGTTTCGGCGGTCACCAGCCGTGCCGTGGTCTCACCGTGGCGCATGACCGTGATGCGCTCGGAAATGTCCATTACTTCGTCGAGCTTGTGCGTGATGAGAATCGTAGTCGCGCCGCCGTCGCGCAGACGGCGGAGCACCCGCCACAGCTCGCCGACTTCGGGGGGAGACAAAACCGCCGTCGGCTCGTCGAGCACCAGTATACGGGCGCCGCGGATCAGCGTCTTGAGGATCTCCACCCGTTGCGCTTCGCCTACCGACAGCTCCGATATCCGCCTCCGCGGATCGACCACCAACCCGAACTGCTCGCCCAGCGCAATCACCTCTTCCTGGGCCAGGGCCATGTCGATCGCCGCATAACGCCGAGGCTCCCGTCCGAGCACGACGTTCTCGGCGACGGTGAGTGTGGGTACGAGCATGAAGTGCTGGTGCACCATGCCGACTCCCGCGGCGATTGCCTGACGAGTGCTCCAGCCGGTTACATCGCGCCCTTCCACGGCGATCGTCCCCGCATCGGGCTCGTACAAGCCGGTGAGCACGTGCATCAGCGTGGATTTGCCGGCGCCGTTCTCACCGACGATCGCGTGGATCTCGCCCCGGGACACCTCCAGGTTTGCCTCGCGATTCGCCGTAACCGCCCCGAACCGCTTGACGATCCCGGACATGCGAACGGCAGGAGGCGCGATCTGCTCCGGATTGGACTGGGGAACCGTCATCGCGTCGAGGGCACGCGGATGTGGCCGGCGACGACGGAATCTCGCAGCCGCTCGACGCGGTCACGTACGGGATCGGGAATCAGCTGGCGATTGTTCTCGTCGTAGACGTAGCCGACGCCTTCCTCGGCCAGTCCATAGCTGTAGATGCCGCCGGCGAACGTGCCCTCGTTCACGCGTCTCACCGCATCGAACACCACTGCATCCACCTCCTTCACCATCGAGGTCAGGATGTATCCCGGAGCGGCATCGTACTGGTCGGAATCCACACCGATCGCCAGCCTGCCTGACTGTCGAGCTGCCTCGAAGACTCCGAGCCCGGTGGAGCCTGACGCGTGGAATATGACATTCACGCCTGAACCGTACTGGCTGAGCGCGAGCTCCTTGCCCTTTCCCGGATTTCGGAAAGCCTCAGGCGTGACGCCCGCGTACTGCGCCACCACCTCGCATTCAGGGCAGACATGCCTTACGCCAGCCCGGTAGCCAGCCTCGAACTTGTGGATGAGCGGAATGTCCATTCCACCAACGAACCCCACTCGGTTGGAACCACCGGCGAGCGCGGCAATGGCCCCGACCAGAAACGATCCCTCTTCTTCCCGGAATCGCAGCGCTGCCAGGTTCGCCGGCGGTTGAACCACATTCCCCTCGTCGTCCACGGTGAGCGCGTAGTCCACGCCGGCAAAGGGAATTGCGGGGTACTCCTTCGCCAGCTGCGTCAGGTCGTCGGTGAAGATGAACCCGATTCCGGCGACCAGATCCATGCCCTGCGCGGCGAGCAACCGGAGGCCCGCCTCGCGGTCAGAGCCGTCTCCCGGCTCGATGAATCGGATCGCTGCCCCCAGTTCCCGCTCTGCCCGCTCCGCGCCGAGGTAGGCGGCATCATTAAACGACTTGTCGCCGCGCCCGCCGACGTCGAAGACGATGCCGACGGCGAGGCGATCGTCGGCCTCCTGGCTGACAGCGCCCTCCGGACGGACGAAAAGGAGCGCTATGTGCGTGATGAGCAGCAGCGCGGCGACAATCAGAAGTTTTTGCATCGACGGCAAAGCTCTCGCGTGCGGCGGGAAATGGGAAGTAGCGCGCGCTGAACTCAGGCCGCGGTAGCGGCGAGACCTCTTCTGCTGGCTCTTCGGTTGACGGGGTCGTACTCTTCGCCGTCCCATGGCTACTCGAATTCGGACCCGATTCCTCGTCATTGGCAGCGGAGTCGCCGGGCTGCATACAGCCTGGCGCGCCTCCGGGTCCGGTGACGTGGTCGTGCTCACCAAGCGGTCGCTGTTCGACAGCGCTACCGCCTACGCGCAGGGCGGCATTGCCGCCGCGTTAGGTGCCGGCGACTCGCCGGAGCTGCACTGGCGCGACACGCTCGCCGCCGGAGCCGCGCTTTGCGATGCGGATGCCGTTGCGGTGCTCGTCACCGAAGGTCCGGCGCGAGTGCGCGAGCTTCACGCGGCGGGCGCCGAATTCGACCTAGACCCGAGTGGTGAATTTCTTCTCGGTCGTGAGGCGGCGCACTCGCAGAATCGCATCGTTCATGCGCACGGCGACCAAACGGGGGCGGAAGTCGCCCGAACTCTCATAGAGCGTGTGCGCGAGAGCGACCGGGTTCGCGTGCTCGAGCGCGCGCGCGCTCTCGACCTGATCATCGATGACGGAATCTGCGCCGGCGCGAGAGTCAGCGTCGCGGGCCGCGCGACCGAAATCATTGCCGATGCAACAGTGCTAGCCGCGGGCGGGTGCGGGCAGCTGTTCCGCTATACGACCAATCCCCAGGTGGCGACCGGTGATGGCTTCGCCATCGCCCACCGGGCGGGGGCGAGGCTCGCCGACATGGAGTTCGTGCAGTTCCACCCCACTGCGCTCGACACTCCGGAGAATCCTCTCTCGCTGATCTCCGAGGCGGTGCGTGGTGAGGGTGCCGTGCTGCGCAACGAGGCAGGTGAGCGCTTCATGCCTGGTGTGCACGAATCGGCCGAGCTCGCGCCCCGGGATGTCGTGGCCCGCGAGATCTTTGCCCAGCGCGCCGCGGGCCGCCAGGTCTTTCTCGATGCTACGGCGTTAGGTGATCGGTTCGCCGATCGGTTCCCCGGCATCTACGCGATCTGCCTGGCGCGCGGAATAGATCCTCGTCACGACATGATTCCCGTCACCCCCGCCGCTCACTACATGATGGGTGGAGTGGTGACGGATCTCGTCGGACGCTCGAGCATTCCACGTCTTTACGCCTGTGGCGAGGTGTCGAATACAGGGGTGCACGGCGCCAATCGCCTCGCATCCAACTCGCTGCTCGAAGGATTGGTGTTCGCCGAACGAGTGGCGCGCGACATGGAGGCGACTCCGATCCTCGGCGCTGAGCCTCCTGTGG
>JBPCLX010000110.1:0-5123 GCA_051002815.1 Gemmatimonadaceae bacterium | reverse complement strand
AGTCCGGAGCGAGCCACCTCAGGTTCGTCTGGTCGGCAACCAGCACATCCGTCCGGGCGGCGCGAGCGCGCAGCAACTCCACGACGCCCACGTGGTCGGCAGTGAGCCACTTGTGAGACTCGGCCGCATCGAATGCCGTACGCGCTTGCAGCCGGGTAACGACCCAGTACGGTGTGGAGCCGAGCAGCGCGATTACCGCCAGCGCGCCAACCCAACCGACTCGCCGGTGCCTGGTGAACCAGATGCTCGCCGCGATGAGGTACAGAGGAATCTGCAACGTCATGGTGCCGCGGTCCGGATACGGAAAGAACGGTCCCGACAGCAGTAACACCAGTCCACCTAACGCCCAACCGGTGAGAAAGGTCCCGTTGAAGTCGGCTTCGCGCCAGTAACGTCCGAATCCGTAGACGATGAGCCCCAGCGCGAGGGGGTAGGCCAAAACCACGACCGAGAACAGCAGATTCTCGCCCCTCCACGACGGGGCCGGCAGTCCTGACCGCTTGAGCAGAACGAGGAGTGGAAGCATTGCGAGGAAGACGGCGGCCCCGCAGGTGAGCAACGTAATGATCGCGTGGCGCCGATCGATCACCTGACGAGCAACACACAAGACGACTACGGCTGTCGCGATTGCCAGCAGCGTCAACCCCTCGTATACGTGAAGAAAGGTTCCGAATGCGAAGAACGCGGCGGTGCCGGCAAGCCGCCTCGGCGTGAACCGCTGCAGCGTCGAGTGCAGCGCGAGCACCGCACCGGTCGTTACCAGCCAGAACAGCAGGAAGTGGGTGTCGAACAGTGCCTGGATCACGTAGTTCCCGCGGAAGTTCTCGAAGAGCACTGCTCCTTCGGACCCCATGAACGGGCTGAGGAGGAGACTCCGTATGAGGTAATTGCCGCGCGACCAATCCCAGGTTTCCATCAGCATGATGTAACCGCCCAGCCCTCCACCGACCATGATGACGGCAAAGGCCCATGCGGCGGCTCGTCCCCCGCCCAGAAAGCGTAGAATCGTGAGCCACAGCAGCACCGTGAATGCAACGGCCACCAGCGCGCCGAGGTACGCGTACACCCACTCAGGCGACATTCCGGTGAGCTCCGCCGCGGCACCGATCGACCAGTATACGAATACGGGCAAGTGCGCTCCGTTAGGCTCCGTGGTGAACACATTTCGTACCACCGGCCCCTCTAACTGCGTCTGCCGCATCCATACCCGGTACTGCATGTAATCGGGGGAGACGGACAGGTTGGCGACAAAGGTCCAGCCGTCCGGCGTCTCCATCGCCGCGCGCCAGTAGGGAGCCATGTGCATCAGTGCGGCGATCACCGCTGCGATCCAGACCCATACCGGAATGCGGCGGAGGAGGGGCGGCGGCGCGAGGTCGGCGGTAGGCACGTCGTCCGGACGAACGTCCGGCGCGGTCACCGGCGGCCCCGAGGGTGGCAACGTCGATTCACCCGACAAGGTTCGCATGCGTTTCAACGCTATAAATGTCGACCGTCACAATGTGAAGTTGAAAGGCGTTTGGCTCTGGATTAAGCACGCGCATCTCCAATGTGACGTTTCCGGCGCCTTTCGCATCATCCAGCGGCCCCGAACCATCGCCGAGGCGTTAGGACGAACCAGGCAAGAGCGAACAGGTAGAGGGGCGGCGTGACTACCGTGAACTGTTCGGCCCCCGGATAGACGACCCAGTACAGCAGGGGGAACGGCATGGCCAGCGCCACGCCCGTCATCCACCGTGTGAGCCTCGCAGCGGGGTGCAGCGCGGCTACCAGCACACCCCAGGCAAGGAACCACGGCCATACATGCCCGACCACACCAAAGAGCATCCCGGCGGTGACTGCAAGCGCCGCATAGCGGAACGTCTCGACTCCGGGGTGGCGCACGTAACGGATCAGTCCGAGAGCAAGTACCACGAGAAAGAACCCCTGCACGGTCAGCGCCATCGCGACGACCACAACGCCCCCCAGCGATCCGAGCGACGGTTCGATTCCGGCGAGCCGCCCCAGGGCGACCACGGCGTCCCGTGGAGTGAAAAAGTGCCAGTCGGCCATGTGCGCAGTCGAGGCGAAAAACCCCGGCGAACGAAAGAAGACCGCCATCACCGCCACGGTGATCGAGGCGGCGACCGCTGCATGCGGCCAGTAGCCTATCAACCGCCCGCCGCGGGAACGCACCAGGTGCAGCAGGTCGAGCAGGAACATTGGAGCGCTGAGGTATTTGATCAGCACGGAGGCGGCCAGCGCGCCGGTCGCGGCGAGCGTACGGCCGCGCTCGATCAGCACGAGCCAGAGAAGGATCAGGAATACCATCCCACCGTCGTTATGCCCTTCGGCCACTATCTGCATGACGCCGAGCGGGAGCCAGCCGGCGATCGCCAGACCCACGCACTGGTCGGCGGCGGGACGTGTGCGGAGGAGCCGGCGAACCATTGCCAGTGATCCGATCCATGCAAGCGCCAGAACCACCTTGAACAGCGCACCGGCGATCACCGCGCTGCCACCGGCCACCTTCATGACGATCCCCGAGACGATCGCCCACAGCGGTCCGTACGTCATGAGCAGCCCAAGGTAGTCGAGCGGCAGTCCGGCCGTCACGCCGGGATCGAGATTTACGTAGTATGGATTCACGCCCTGCGCCACCAGCCGGCCCCAGCCAGCCGACAGCCAGAAGTCCTGCACGAGGACCGGATGGGCGAATGCCAGCAGCACCGCGAAGACTACGGCCCAACGGTAGAGCGCGTCCGCGATCACCTGCTCGAGCTGCAGCCGGTATCGCGCCAGGCACCCTAACAAGAATACGAAAACGAGCACCGGTATCGCGAGAAACAGCGCATAGCCAACGAAGAAGGTACCTGGATCCGAAAGCGCGCTCTCGCCGCCGAGCAATGCCCCGATGCCGGGACCCATGAATGCGAGTGAGCTCGCCAGGCGGTCGAGCGCCGCCGCCTCCAGCGGCTCCGGCGTTCCGAAGGGCGCGTGCCTGGCGAAGCCGTAGGAGGCCACCACATATGCGGCGAAAATCACCACATTGATCGCGGCGAGGAGCGCAATGATCCGGCGGGCCCCGGCGCGCGAGTCCCCCGATTGGCTGCCGTGCGGGCCTTGTTGCGGTGCAGCCATTGGCTCTGCCAGTGTGCCCATCAGTCAGGCGAGTCCGGCACCGGCCGCATCGCCGCCGCACCAATGAGGTTTTCGAGGCGGGCACGTACCGGGGCAAGCAGCGCTTCGGCGCCGGCCGCCGGCGCGAGCGCACTATCCTGCGTCATTGTCTGACTGATGTCGTACAACTCCTCGGACCCATCCGGATTGCGGATGTAGTGTCGTTCCGCGTGGGTCAACGCATGAAGGTCGCCGCGCGCGATCGGCAGGTCCTCCCGAACATTGATGCCCTTGCGCACCGACGCGAGCAGCGGATCGGCGGGGGAAGCACCTTCCGGCTGCCACAATCCCGAAAGCGACCCACCGGGAATCCGCCGCTCATCGCTCGCGCCCGTCAGTGCGAGGATCGTCGCCGGTATCGACCGAAGCGTTACCACCTCGCCTATACGGTTACCACCGGTAGGCACGCGGCCCGGGAAGGCAATCAGCAACGGCACGTGGAGCAGCTCCATGTACAGGCTGTTCGCGTGCGCGTAGATCCCCATTTCCCCGAGCAGCTCGCCGTGATCGGATGTCACGATTACGAGCGTATTATCCAATACGCCGCGGCGCTCCAGCTCATCGAACATCCGGCCCAGCTCGTGATCGAGAAAGGCGATCGACGCATCGTAGCGATTGCGGTCATAGTCGCCGGCCGCCCGCTCTTCTTCGGTGAGCGTCGACTTGTCGTTCGTTATGCGATGAAGGAGTGGCCGCGGACCGCGCACTCCGAATCGTGCCGCGTAATCGGCCGGCGGGGTGAACGGTGCGTGTGCGTCGATGTAGTTCAGGAACGCGAAGAATGGACGCGGTCGTCCGTCGCCTACCCAGTCCAGAAAGTCGCTCGACAGGTGGTCGGCCTTCTTGCGCCCGAAGTACTCGTAATTATCGAGCACACGCCGGAACAGATTGTTGCTGAAACCCGGTCTTCCGGCGAAAACGAGAGCGCCGAGTGACGCGCTGTTCAGGATCTGCCCCAGCGACACCACATAGTCCTCGTAATGCACGAATCCGCGGTCGAGACCATGCTCGTACGTGGTGTAGAACGAGTTGGCCACGAATCCTGCCGTCTCATATCCCCGTTCGGCCAGTAGTTCAGCGAGCGTGGGATACGTGTCGTCGAGCGGAGTCCGCCAGTTGGCAGTCAACTCGTGCGGATAGCGCCCGGTAAAGAAGGTGCCGTGGGCAGGGAGCGTCCATGGCGAGGGCGAGAGCGCCCGATCGAAGACCACCCCACGCTCGGCAATCCGCTCGAGGTTCGGTGTCGTCGGGCGGTCGTAGCCGTACAGTCCGAGACTGGCTGCCCGCACCGTATCCAGTATGATGAGCAATACGTTAGGAGCGGCGTCAGGCGCGTCGGGTAGCGCGGCCAGCTTGCGGCGTTCGCCTAGATGAAGCGCGCCCGTCACGAGAATCGCCAGGGCGAGCACCACGCCGCCGAGGACCCCGACCGATCGCCGCACCAGACGGGTGAATCCCGCTCGGTGCGACTCCACCATCCGTGCCGCCTGAATGCCCGCTCCCGCCGCCAGCACGAACATCGCGATCCGGTGCAGCCGCGGGAACATGAAGAGCACGCCGAGGACGGACAGAAACGCCAGCACCCCGACCACGTGGCCGATCCTTACTTGCCGCCAGCGCCGGGAGATCAATCCCAGCGTCAGAGCCGGCAGAGCGAACATCACCACGTAGCCAACCGGCGCCATCCAGAGATAGTGCTGGCTGAGATGAATCGCCTCGCCGAGCACGATCTTGCGGAAGCTCAGGATCGCCGCCTCGGCCAACCCGGTTGCCAGCGCCAAAAATAACGCGGCGAGCAGGATTTCCCGAAGCGAGTGCTCGCGGCTCCGCGGCGGCATCCGGCCGGGACCGCTCGAGACCGTCCGCTCGTTCAAGGTGGTAATGTGCATGGGTCAGGAACGCCGAACGTCGGTCGGGGCGCTCGGGGGGAATCATTCATCAGAGATGGAGGGGTGTAGCGGAAT
>JBPCLX010000109.1:0-7980 GCA_051002815.1 Gemmatimonadaceae bacterium | reverse complement strand
GCCGCTAGGGAAGGAAGTGACCGCGCACATCAGGCCCGTGCTCCTGTTGCTCGCATCCTCCGGGGTGCTCCTCCTGGTGGTTGCGTGTGCCAACGTCGCATCGCTCCTGCTCGTTCGCTTCACCGCCCGTACGCAGGAAGTGGCGATCCGAAGGGCGCTCGGCGCGGGCGAACGGCTCGTCATGCGGCCCATGCTGCTGGAAAGCGCGCTGGTCTCGTTCGGCGGAACGATTGCTGGTGTGCTGCTCGCGGGTCCGGCGGTTACCCTGCTTCTCGGGCTCGAGCCTGGGATAGTACCGCGTACGGCGCCCCTCGCGGTGGATGGCGGAATAGTGCTCGCTGCGATGACCATGGCGGCAGGTCTGACCGTGGTCTGCGGGTTGGGACCGGCCTGGTTGGCTGCCCGCGGCGCTCTTTCCCCAATGCTTCGGTCGCAGCGAGCCACCGCCTCGCGCGGTTCGCGTACAGCACGCCGGGGAATGATAGTCCTCCAGTGCGCGGCTGCCTTCGCGTTGCCGTACGTGAGCGCCTCACTAATCGGAACGCTGTTGCGCCTCGAGCGCGCCAATCCGGGATTCGAGGCCGAAGGCGTGCTCACTGCACGGGTTACGCTACCATTCGCGCGATATCCCGGGCCTGATCGCTGGGTCGAGTTCTTTGGCACCCTGCAGGAGCGTCTGGCCAGCGCCGGCGCCGTGCATCGCGTCGCGTTGACCTCCGATCTGCCGACCCGCGGTGATCTTACGCTGGAGCCTTACGCCCCCGTCGATCTCCTGGCGACCACCGACTGGGGATCGTATACGTCGTTGTATCGCATCGTCAGCCCGGAGTACTTTCTCACCATGGGGGTGCCACTGCGCAGCGGACGCGAGTTTACCGCCGCGGACCGGCAGGGGGCGCCCGCGGTACTGCTGGTGGACGAAGCGCTGGCTCGTACCCTGACGATGCAGTCACCGGGCCCGGTCGTCGGCCGTCGCCTTGAGGTCACCGTCCACGAGTTTCGGGAGGGGTATCGTATAACGCGGCGCACCGGCGAGATCGTCGGCGTAGTCGGTAACGTGCCTCACGAACATCCGGATGCCGCACCTCCAGGCACGATCTACATGCCCCACGCCCAATACCCCATCTGGTCGATGGTGGCGATTGCTCGTGGCGTGCGAACGCTTCCCGGCATCGGCACCATGCGGACTGCGCTCGATGCAATGGACCGGCAGCTGCCGCTGTCGTCGGTGCGCTCGCTTCAGGACGTGCTGGACGAGACAATGGCGCCGACCAGATTCCTGCTCGCGATGATCGGGATCTTCGCACTGGCGGTCATCGTGCTGACCATCGCCGGCCTGTTCGGCATGGTCGCTGATACCGTGCGCCAGCGCAGGCGCGAATTGGCGGTTAGGCTGGCCGTCGGCGCCACGCCCGGAGCGCTCTCGCGCCGCATGCTGCGGGGCGGAGTCCTTCTCGCGTCAGTTGGTATGCTGCCTGGGGCATTACTTGCGCCGGCCGTCGGCCGGCTGCTCGAGCGGGGCGCCGTGGGAACGGCAGGGTTTGCCCTCGCTCCCGCGGTCATTGCCACCGTCGGGCTCCTCTTCATTGCGGCCGCTGCCTGCTACATCCCTGCTTGGCGTGCCGGCCGCATCGATCCCATGACAACCCTTAGAGAGGAGTAGTACGCCTCATGCCCCACTGCGGTATTCGAGGGGAAACGCGCGCCTGGCTGACGCGAGCCACGTTAGGCTTCAGATCCGGCCGCCGAGCGCTTCTTCGAGCGCCTGCCGATGCGAGCGGCTTAGCCGCAGCAGCCGCCCGTCGCGCAGAATTACGGTATAGTCGCGGTAATCGTCGGTGCGCAGCTCGCGGATCCGATCCACGTTTACGATCGCCGAACGATGAATTCGAACGAACCGCCTGGGATCGAGCGAGTCGGCCAGTTCGCGCATGCTTCTCGAGACGAGGTGTGATTCGGTTCCGCAGTGCAGCCGCGCATAATTGCCATCGGCCTCGATCCAGTCGACGTCGCCAGCAGCTACGATGCGCGATCGAAGCCCCGACTTCACGACGAACCGCTCGAGCGGCTGCTGACGGGAGCTATCCGGAGGAGGGGAAGGATGTGCGCCAGCCGCCTCGGGTGCATGCCGGCCGGCCGCGATCACGCCACGAAGGTCGGCGACGAGCGTCGAGAGGTCCAGACGCGCACCGGCCTCCCGGTCGGATACGATCCGCCTGACGTGGCGCATGGTCTGGTCGAACCGCACATCATCGAATGGCTTCAGCAGATAGGCCAGCGCATGCATGTCGAATGCGCGAAGGGCGTATTCATCGTGGGCGGTAACGAACACCACGTACGGCATCGCTTCCCGATCGAGTTGCTCCAGTACATCGAAGCCCGACAGATCGGGCATGCGCACATCGAGGAAAACCAGGTCGGGTGACAGATCCTGGATCGCCTGAACCGCCTCACGACCGGTGCGACATTCGCCGACCACCTCCAGCCCGGCCTCTCGCTGCAGGTGCGTGCGGAGGGCGTCGCGAGCCAATGGCTCGTCATCGACTATGATCGTGCGAATCATGCCAGGCCCGGCTTCGCCGGGTTCAGGATGGGAGTCGTACTCGCTGGCTTGCCCGGTGCCTCTCGCAGGGGAACGGTGATCGTCGCCTCCGCGCCCCCGCTCGCAACGCTCTCGAGAGTCAACTCTGCCGCTGATCCGTACGTGGCTTCGAGTCGCGCAAGGGTGTTAGTCAGGCCGATCCCGGCTTCTCCTGCCGGCTCGCGCGCGGTGCGAAGGCCCGGTCCGTCGTCCCGGACCGTCATGCGCAGTCGGCCGGCAGAAGCGGCGACGATTATCTCGATCCTGCTGCCACCGGGATCCACTTCGATGGCGTGACGCACCGCGTTTTCCACCAGCGGCTGAAGAAGTAACGGCGGAACGAGTGCCTTGCGAGCGGCGTGATCGATTTGCATCCGCACCTCCAACCGATCGCCGAATCGCATTCGCTGAATGGCGAGATAGTCATCGAGCAGTTGAAGCTCCTCACCGAGCGTGATCTCGGTGGCGTCTGCTGCGCGCAGTGAACGCCGCAGCAGCTCGCTGAGCCGGGTGGTCATTCGGATCGCGGTGGTGCCTTCTCCCTTGAGTACAAGCGATGAGAGCGCGTGCAGTGTGTTGAATAGAAAGTGCGGTTGCAACTGCGACTGAAGCTGCCGGAGCCGGGCCTCCGCCGCGAGCGCCTTGAGTTCGGAGGCCTGAAGCTCGAGTTGCGCGGCTTGGCGCTCCCGCTCTCGAAAGCGGCGATGCACGTCCCAGGCGTACCATCCGAACACCAGCAGGGCGTAGGTGACCATAGCGCCCAGGTAGGTCATGCCGAGGTACTTCACGAACGCCGGCCGCAGGTGGGCCAACGGATCCGCACCACCGTGCAACACCGTGCTGGCAATCGAGAACAGCGATACCTGCACGAGCGCGCAGATTGCTCCCGCTGCGGCGTGGATGAGCAGCGTGCGAGACATGTTGAGCCGAGCTCGATCAACACGGCGTGCGATCAGCAGCACCACCGGTGCCAGCAGTGCCCACGAGTACCATCTGGGCAGGCCGTGAATCAGCGCGTGCCCCCAGGTAATCGGCGCGCCGCGTAAGGCACGATCGTACTGGACCTGGCTGGCATCGATCAACCCCAGAACGGCGGCGCCCACCAGCACGGCCAGCACGACCGTTACCCGGCCCCTGGAATCGGATGAGTCAGCTGCCTCACGCGAATACGGGCTGTCGGGAGTGGAGAGGGCGGTAGCCATGAAGGGAATGAAGCATGATATGCGTTACAGCTCAATACCCACCTGGCTCCGACCCGGGCGTCCCTCGGTTCCATAACGAAGCTGCCGGCTCGCCAGATCCTGCCGCCCGTTTGCCACGCGGGGCTGCCGGTTCGCGGATATCACCTGTTTTGGCGAGGCGCCGTAGCTCATGTTGACTACCTGGTCCGCGTCACGCGTAGCGCGGCTGGAAACGGAATTGCTTCGGGTCCATGGAGGCATAGTGCCATTTCTGCTCCGCATCAACGGGGAACGTCGGATGGTGGAGGCGCCCGGCGACACGCCACTCCTCTGGGTAATCCGGGACGATCTAGCGCTCACCGGCACCAAGTTCGGGTGTGGTGCCGGGTTGTACGGCGCCTGCACTGTGCACCGCGCCGGGCAGCCGGTGCGTTCGTGCGGCGTCCGCCTCGACGAGATCGAGGACGTTGAGATCACTACGATCGAAGGACTATCAACTGATGGATCGCACCCGGTACAGCGGGCATGGGTTGAGCGGGACGTTCCGCAATGCGGGTATTGTCAGGCGGGACAGATCATGACGGCAGCCGCCCTGGTGGCCGGAATTTCGGAGCCCACCGACGCGGACATCGATCGTGCGATGGACCCGATCCTCTGCCGGTGCGGCACCTATCAGCGGATCCGCGATGCGGTCAAGCGGGCGGCGGAGCTGGCCAGGGACGGAAGATGAGTTGTCCGAACGACCTTTCACGCCGCGAGTTCGTCCGCGTCAGCGCGTCCGCGGCGGGAGGACTCATCGTGGCCTTCTCGCTGCCCGCTTGCGTCACAGTCTCGATCGACCAGCCCCCCACCCAGTCGCACCGTCTCAACGGCTACCTCTCGATGAGCACCGATGGCCTGGCGATGATCACGATTCCAGTCCCGGAGATGGGTCAGGGAGTGCGCACCTCGCTGGCCATGCTGGTCGCGGAAGAGCTGGAGATTCCCTGGGAACACGTGCGCGTCAGGCAGGCCGACGCGGCCGAGAGCATCGGCCCGCACCCGTTCGCCGGGGGGAGTTGGTCGGTAAGAGGGTACTGGGAACCGCTGCGCGAAGCCGGCGCCTCTGCTCGTCAGGCGCTCGTGAACGCCGCCGCCGCGCGGTGGGGAGTAAGTCCGTCCGCTTGCACGGCCACAAACGGTATGGTGCGGCATGCCGGGAGCGCCGAGGTCGCGAGCTACGGCGATCTCGTGAGCGCTGCCGCGTTGCGACCCATCCCCGAGAATCCTCCGCTCAAGCCGGCTTCCGCCTTTCGGATCATCGGGACCTCCACTCCGCACCTCGACGCGGGCGACATAGTTCGTGGAGAAGGGGAGTTCGGGCTCGATGTGCGCGTTCCCGGCATGCTGCGGGCCGTCGTCGCTCGCTGCCCGTCGTACGGGGGAACGGTGCGCCGCGTGGATGATTCGGCAGCCAGGCAATCCCCGGGCGTTCGGCACTTCGTCAGGGTCCTAGCGGTCGGTGAACCCGAACGGCCATATGTTCCGGAAGGGATTGCCGTAGTCGCCACCACGACCTGGGCCGCAATACAGGGGCGTAAGGCATTGCGAATCGAGTGGGACGACGGCCCGAACGCGGACGAGAGTACCGATCGTCTGCACGACCGTTGTTCGGCTCTGCTCGCCTCGCGTGCCGACACATACGTGGAAGGCGGCTCGGTCGAAGCGGCGCTGCAGGCGGCGGCGACTCGCATCGACGCGACGTATCAGGTGCCGTTCATTGCCCATGCCCCTATGGAGCCGATGAATTGCGTGGTGGTTGCGCGCGAGGATGGGTGCGAGATCTGGGCGCCGACGCAAATACCGATTCCGGTGCGGGCGACTGTCGCGCGGCAACTCGAGCTGAGCCAGGATGCGGTGATCGTGCACGTCACGCGGGTGGGGGGCGGCTTTGGACGCCGATTGTCCGCCGAGTTCATTCTCGAGGCTGTGCAGATCGCCAGGGAAGTTCGGGAACCGGTGCAGGTAGTATGGACCCGGGAAGACGACATGCGTCACGGATTCCTGCGTCCGTTCAGCCATCACCGGCTGATCGGCGGGATGGATTCGCGAGGGAATCTCACCAGTCTGCTCTATCGCCAGGCTGGCACGTCGCGTTATGCATTTCGGGAGGGCCAGGTGCCGGGTCGCTCGGAGTTCCGTGCTGGCACCTATCCGGCCGCGCTCCTGCCACACTATCGATTGGAGTATGCGCTCGCCGAGTCGAATCTGCCACGCGGCCCGCTCCGCGCTCCCGGTCTGAATGCCTTCGCGTTTGCCGCGGAATCGTTCATCGACGAGGCGGCCCATGCGTCCGACCGTGATCCACTGGAGTTCCGCCTGGCATTGCTCGGAGCGCCGCGCGAGTTGCCGTACGACGAGGACGATCCCATGTTCAGCACCGCGCGCATGGCGCACGTGCTGCGTACCGCCGCCGATGCAGCCGGGTGGGGAGCACCGCTACCGGACGGAAGGGGGAAGGGGATCGCTGCCACGTTCACCTTCGGTAGCTATCTCGCACACGTGGTCGAGGTCTCGGTCGACGCTTCCGGACAGGTGCGCTGCCATCGCGTCACGTCCGCGATCGACTGCGGACGGCCGGTGAACCCAAACGGCGTGCGTGCACAGGTCGAAGGGGGTGTGATCGATGGGTTGAGCGCTGCGCTCAACGCGGAGATCACGGTGAACGGCGGACGCATAACTCAAAGCAACTTTCACGACTTTCCGCTGCTGCGCTTCTCACAATCGCCCGAGATCAGGGTGGTGATCGTGCCGAGCGAGCGGCCACCTAGCGGCGTCGGGGAGCCGCCCTATCCTCCCGTTGCGCCGGCCGTCGCCAACGCGATCTTCGACGCCACTGGCGCACGCGTTCGCACTCTGCCGCTTCGAGCGGCGAGGGTGCGAGCCGCAGTCGAGGCCGCCTCCCTGGCGGAAAGCGCTCGGCGAAGTAACAGTTAACAGGCTCGCGCCTGAAGCCCCGCCGGCCGATTACCTATCATCGTGCCCGCCCGGACCCACTCATTGCGATGACCGCGGAATGAGTTGCAAGCGCCGACCGCTGAATGGGCGCTCGTAATGATCGACTTGTCCGCTGTCGTCGCTTGATCGCTCAGCATCAGCGCGGAGGTTGCCATGAAGTGGATCGTCCGGATTCTGCTGGGAGCACTTGGGGTGGTGGCGCTGATCGGCGTAATCGGAATGGTGCTGCCTGAACAACATGTGGCAGCCATTCGCATGGACTTGCCCCAGCCGCCGGAGCGCGTTTTCGCTGTCATATCGGACGTGTCTGGAGGTACCGCCTGGCGGTCGGATCTGGAAGCTGTCGAGGTACTGTCTGCTGCCGGCGCGCCCCTGCGCTGGCGAGAGAAGACTGGGTCGGGCACGATTTCCATGGCGATGGGAGAATCCGATCCCCCAAGGCGACTGGTGAGCCGCATCGACGATCCGGGACTGCCCTTCGGCGGACGGTGGATTTACGAGCTTGCACCCTCTCCAGATGGAACGACGCTGACGATCACGGAGGAGGGCGAGGTATCCAATCCGTTCTTTCGCTTCATGTCACGGTTCGTCTTCGGGCACTACCACACGCTGGAGCGCTATGGTCGCGATCTGGCCCGGTACCTTGGCGCACCGGCCGAGCCCGTGCGTGTCGCGAAGAGCGAGTGAATTCTGAAGCCTGGCGAAGAAATCGTTGACACAGCGCAAGTTAGTCAGGCTCGCGAGTCAGCTCCGGGAATGGAATGGCGAACGACTGTCAGCCGGATACGCCGGCGGTAGCTGCCGCCTCGGCACGTCGCTCGGCGCGCGTGCGCGGCACGGTAGGCGGGTGCGGTCGGCCGCGAAGCAGCCGCAAGCCGTTGGCCGCCACCAGTAGCGTGCTCCCCTCGTGCCCGATGACCGCCACCGGCAGCGGGAGGCCCACCATCACCGGGAGAATTACGAGGAACGGCATCCAGCCAAGGCTGAAGTACACGTTCCGCCTGACTATACGACGTGTCCGCTTGCCGAGGTGGATCACGTAGTCGACTTCTCCGAACCGTCCGCGGCAATCCGCTCCCAGGGGTGGATGAGTATCAACTGTCCCGGCACGAGATCATCGACCGGCACGCGCCCTATCGCACGTCCCGCTTGGTCAGCGAAAGTCGCCTCGGTGGGGCGCAGATCCTTGAGGCGCGCTATTGCGTGCCGCGTGCGACCCAT
>JBPCLX010000108.1:0-8708 GCA_051002815.1 Gemmatimonadaceae bacterium | reverse complement strand
CCCGCAGCCCTCGCGCAATGGCTGCGCGGGCACGCAGGTCGGCGGCGATAGGCGTGATCTGCCGGGTGGTGGCGAGCGAATCGTTCCCGGGACGGACGATGGTGCCCGCCGTAACAGAGCCCGGCGTCGGCCTGGCGAGAACTATTCCGATAGTCAGCGAAACCGTCTCACCGGGGGCGATGGAGGCGATCGGGCCTATCGACCACCCACCTTTTACATCGTTGCCGGTTTCGGGCGCGCAATCGAGGGCGAATGGCCCGGCCACGCATTGCGGACGGAGCAACTGCGCTCCGGCGCGGCCTGCGGCGTAAATGGCATAGCTCGAGTCTTCGCGCGCGGCCGGCAGGTAGTCGAGGATCAGCGCGCCCGTGCCGACGGTGTCCGACAGGAAGATGCCTCGTGCCTGCGTGCCAGGCGGCGTCTCGACGACCTGCACCCCGACAAGCCCGGGTTGACTGATGAACGAAGGGCTGAAGTTCAGAACCTGAAATCCCTGATCGTACGCCACGAGCAGCGATTCGGCAGGAAACATCGTGATGTTGTCGTCACGGATTTCAGGAACTTGCCGGCGATCGAGTGTGCCTGTCGAGCCGATGTCGAAGTCGAACATCGGCGACAGATACACACCGCGCAACGTGTGCCCCCCATCCGGTTCCTCGGGATGGAAGAACCGGTAATCATCGGTGGCGCTGATGTTGGTGACGTCGAACTTGATCAGTATGGCATTCGGCTCGCTCGGCGGCAGGTAGCCGGTAATGGCGACTTCCAGCCCAAAATTCTGGCCAGGCCGATCGGTGCTCGTCAGGCGTGGATCGGAAAAGCCGAAGAACGGCGTGTGGCGTACGTCGGTCCACAGCACGGCACGCCAGCGCGTGCTGTCCGTACCGACGGGGCCCAGCCGCTGGCGCGGAGCGTAGTCGCCAATCTGGTAGAACGCCATCGCCAACGTATCTTCGCCTCCGGCGGGCGCGTCTCGCAATGCTCCGATCAGAAGCTTTCCTTGACCGATGTATGCGTTCGCCGCATCGGGCAGCGTATCCGGCCACGTGAGGCCGAGGAAGAACGGATCGCTGATTGCCGTGCAGATCTCGCCGTACTCGTTGGCGGGACAGACCACCAACGTGTGTCCGGGCCAGTAGAACGCATTACGGTTCTGGCAGAACACGTTATCCTGTGGCAGCACGCGACAGGTACCCGGCCGCGCGATTGCGACGTTCTGCCGACCACCCGAAATCGTCTGCGAAAAGGAGAACGGCAGATAATCGAGAGTGGTCACGACATCGAAGCTGTGGACGCCGGCGGGAACATCCTCCACGACCGTATCGCCGCGTACAGTGAAGGTGAGCGTGTCGTCCATCGTCACGATCGCCGTGACGGTGTCGGTCGCCGACCGAATCGTCTGGAACTGTACGTCAAACGGACCACTGCCACCGGCCGGACCATCGTCGCCGCAGGCGACGAGCACGAACGCGGCAAGGATGCCAATGAAGGGAATTGTGCGACGCATTGATGATGTTTGGGAAACGAGTACCCTAGGCTACCCCCGGTGACGGCGTCCCGCAACGCCCATGCGCTTCTTGCCCCTGATCGGGTCGTCGTATTCGATGGCGCGATGGGAACGATGCTCTATTCGCGGGGCGTCTTCATCAATCAGTGCTACGACGAACTGAACCTTCGGACGCCTGACCTCGTGCTCGAGGTTCACCGCGCCTATCGCGCCGCCGGGGCCGAAGTGCTCGAGACGAACAGCTTTGGCGCCAACCGGCTCAAGCTCGCCCAATACGGGCTCGAGGCGCAGGTCGGCGAGATCAACAGGCGCGCCGCGGCGCTTGCGAGAATCGCCGCGGGCGACGATGGATGGGTCGCTGGCGCGGTGGGACCTCTGGGCATTCGCATTGAGCCCTACGGCCCAACGAGCCGGGCGGACGCCCGTGCCCTGTTCGCCGAGCAGATGGGCGCACTGCGGGAGGAGGGGGTCGACCTCTTCCTTCTCGAGACGTTTGCCGACCTCGACGAAATGGAGCAGGCGATCTGCGCCGCGAGGGAGGTCGACGCGAATATCCCCGTGATCGCGCAGATGACCATCGGCACCGATGGCCGCACCCCCTACGGCGCGACGGCCGAAGATGTCGCGCAGACACTCGACGCGTTGGGCGCGGACGTGGTGGGACTCAATTGCTCCGTCGGCCCGCAGATCATACTCGAGGCAATCGAGCGCATGACGGCGGTTACGACGCGCAAACTGAGCGCCCAGCCTAACGCCGGAATGCCGCGGGAGGTGGGCGGACGCTCCATGTACATGGCCAGCCCGGAGTACATGGCCAGTTACGCACGCCACCTCATCCAGGCGGGAGCCAGAATCGTCGGCGGGTGCTGCGGAACCACGCCCGAGCACGTGCACGCCATTGCCGAGGGAATTCGGCCGCTCGTGCCGGGAGGGCGCGGGATGCGGGATGCGCCACGTGCGACGCGGGATTCCAGCACTCCGTCGGTCGTCATCGCGCAGCCGCATCCAGCTCCCGGCGTCGCGCCGGTTCCGCTCGCCGAGCGTTCGCGTTGGGGTGCGAGGATTGCCGCCGGCGAGTTCGTCACCTCGGTGGAGATCGTGCCGCCCCGTGGAGTGGACGCTTCGCGCATGCTCGAAGGGGTGCGGGCGCTCAAGGCGGCCGGGATCGACGCCGTCAACGTGCCCGATGGTCCTCGTGCGCAGAGCCGGATGGGGGCACTCATGACGAGCCTGCTCATCGAGCAGCAGGTGGGAATCGAGTCGGTGACTCACTACTGCTGCCGCGACCGCAATCTGCTTGGCATGCTGTCCGATTTGTTAGGTGCGAGCGCGATCGGCCTGCGGAACATGCTGCTCATTACCGGCGATCCGCCCAAGATGGGTCCGTATCCGGATGCGACGGCGGTGTTCGACATCGATTCCATTGGCCTCACCAACCTGGTCGACCGGCTCAATCATGGGCTCGATCCCGGCGGCAACGCCATTGGCACGCCTACGCGGTTCGTGATAGGCGTGGGGGTCAACCCCGCGGCGATCGATCCCGAGACGGAGATCCGCCGGTTCGAATGGAAGGTGGAGGCGGGCGCGGAATTCGCCATCACTCAGCCAGTGTTCGATGTGGCGCAGTTGGAGCGCTTTCTCGCGCGAGTCTCGCACGTTCGAATTCCGGTCATCGCCGGCATCTGGCCCCTCGTCTCGGCGCGGAACGCCGAGTTCCTGGCGAACGAGGTGCCTGGTGTAGTCGTGCCGCCGGAGATCATCGACCGCATGCGCGCAGCCAACAGCATTTCGAAGGATCGCGCGGTCCAGGAAGGGATAGCGATCGCCCGGGAGATGCTCACGCGCGTACGCGAATCCGTGCAGGGCGTGCAGGTGAGCGCACCGTTCGGCAAGGTGGAGCTTGCGCTGCAGGTCATCGGCGACTGAAGGCTGACGGCTTAGACCGATCGGGAAACGGGAAACGGGAAACGGGAAACGTAGCTCCGTTCGGGTTTCCGGTTCCCATTTCCCATTTCCCATTTCCCGTTTCCCGCTTTCGATCCTAGAATACCAGGATGACGGATAATCTCATTCGCCCCCTCACCGCGCTCGCCGACGAAGAGCGCATGTTCCGTGATGCCGTAGCGGAATTCGCCGAATCAGAAGTGCGCCCGCGCGTGCGCGAGATGGACACCGCGAAGCGCATCGACCCGCAGCTGATCACTGCCTGTTTTGAGTTGGGGTTGATGGGCATCGAAGTGCCAGAGGAGCTCGGCGGCGCAGGCGGCTCGTTGTTCATGGTAACGGTTGCAGTGGAGGAGCTCAGCCGCGTCGATGCGTCGGCGGCGATTCTGGTGGATGTGCAGAACACGCTGGTGAATCATCCGATGGTAACATACGGCTCGGCCGAGCAACGTTCGCGGTTCCTGCCACGCCTGGCGAGTGAGCTGGTAGGGGCATATGCGCTGTCGGAAGCGGGATCCGGGTCCGATGCGTTCGGCCTGGAGACCAGGGCGGAGCGCGCGGAGGGCGGAGGGTGGCGGCTGAATGGCCGCAAGCTCTGGATCACGAACGGCGCCGAAGCCGGGTTCTTCATCGTATTCGCCAACGCCGATCCTCATGCCGGCTATCGGGGGATAACCGCGTTTCTCGTCGAGCGCGACTTTCCGGGTTTTGCCGTCGGCAGGAAGGAGGACAAACTCGGGATTCGCGCCTCGAGTACGACGGAGTTGCTGCTCGACCAGTGCGTGGTGCCTGACGAGAACGTACTTGGCCCGGTCGGCCAGGGCTACAAGATCGCCATCGAGACGCTGAACCTCGGCAGGATCGGCATCGGTGCGCAGATGATCGGCATCGCCCGGGGTGCGCTCGGGGCAACCATCGCCTACGTGCAGGAGCGGCAGCAGTTCGGCCGGGCAATTGCCGAGTTTCAGGCGGTCCAGTTTCAGCTTGCCCAGGCGGCAACCGAGCTGGAGGCGGCGCGACTGATGGTTTACAACGCCGCGCGCCTGAAGGATGCGGGCCTGCCGTTCGCTCAGGAGGCGGCGATGGCCAAGCTGTTCTCGTCCCAGGTATGCGAGCGCGTTACGTCGTTATGCGTCGAATTGTTCGGTGGATCCGGCTACACGACCGATCACCCCGTCGAGAAATTCTACCGGGACGCGAAAATCGGAACGATCTACGAGGGCACTTCGAACATGCAGCTCCAGACGATCGCCAAGGGTCTGCTGCGCTAGCATAACGATGGTCTTTCCGTGCCGCCCGACGGCGCGGCGGGGGTCGCCAGGTCAAAACGAGCCGGATGCCTGCCGCGCGTTTGCGACGATGGCGACCTTCATGCGTTTACGCGGCTCAGCGTGGTCATTGGTGACGGAACCAGTAGCTGTCATAGTGATGTTGATCACCAATGAGGACTTCGCAAAACAAAGTGATTCGGATGGGTGGAAAGGATCTTTTCAAGGTGGCCAGCGCGGCCTATACTGCTGCCCGCGCGAACGAGCCCTGACATTCGCGCACTCGCTGCCCGCCGGGACTCTGCCCGGGCAATTCGTTTCACGTTCCTGCACGATTGCGGCGCATAACGCCGTAATGAGGGCAAACCCGTCGAAAGGCGGGGACGCAAAGCTGCGAGGCTACGGTGTGCCGTTAGGCCACCTTGCCAGTCGAGCTGTCGAGCAGGCCACACTGGAGACGCCAATGCGCGTACCTTTGCTGGCCGCACTCGCCATCATCAGCGCTTCCTGCGCAGATGGTACCCAGTCGGCCATAACGGCCCCCGAAGACCCCTCGTTTGCCATTCGCGGCGCCGCCGCCAAACGAGTTGCGACATGCCGATTCGCGCAACGGGGTGTAACGCTGAATACCGGAGCCCGCCAACGATTATCCGTGGCATGCTTCGACAGCCGCGGACGCCGCCTCGGCGTCCTGGATCCCCGGCACTCCCGCTTTGCCACTTCCGATGGTCGTATCGCGTCCGTTTCATCGGACCTGCTCGTGCTCGGTCGAGCCGCCGGCACCACCACGCTTCGCTTTTGGAATACGGAGCACCCGTGGCGCGATGCAATTCCCCTCACCGTCGCCGGCATCGCGCCGAATCCTTCACCGGGCGCTGGACCGGGACCACAGCCCGCTCCGGGTCCGGCTCCGCAGCCAGTACCGGCTCCGGCGCCCGGCCCCGCACCGGTTCCCGTTCCCGGACCGAGCCCCACGCCCCCTGCACCGACCGGCCCGACGGCGCCGAACGCCGGCTTCCCCAATCAGCCCTCGGGAATGTCGGTCATTACCGACCGGGACTTCGATAGCAAGGCTCAAAACAACAACGACCGCGGCTCGTCTGGCAGCGATGGGTGGGATGGAATCGAATATCGCTACGGCGCATTCACGATCGTGAATGATCCCTCGGCGCCGAATGGCGACGGCAAGGTCGGACAGATGTTCTATGCGAGCAACCACAAGGCGGGCACGGGGCCAGCAACAGCGCAGATATATTTCCCGAGGAACATCAGGACCGCCTACGTATCCGTCTGGGCCCGCGTCTCTCCCAACTGGGTGGGCAATCAGTCGAGTACCAACAAGATGTTCTTCCTCGGTGTCGCTGGCGGCAACAATCAATTCTTCCTCTCAGCCGAAGGAGCCGGGCTCAATTCGCTGCAGGCGCAGCTTCGCCTGCAGGGCGTCAACGATCCGCGCAGCCGGATTACTCCAAACCGCGGCAATGGCGACATCACGCGTGGTGCCTGGCAGCGCTGGGAATTTGTCTTCACCTGTAATTCCGGACAGAACCAGTCAGACGGGTCGATCGACTTCTGGATCAATGGATCGCACGTGACGTCGGTGAACGATGTCGACTGGACGCACTCGAAGAATTCGAGCCGCGCCTGCGACATGAACATTTTCAACTGGAATCCCACGTACGGCGGCGGCGGCGCATCCCCAGGCGTGGATCAATATCTCTGGTTCGATCGCGTGTACATCAGCGGGAAGTAACCAGAGGAGGCACTGCAGACCTCCCGCCTGCCCGCGGAGGGCTCAACCATTTCCACAGGCGGTAAGGCGCCTGGAGTTGACCGCTGGCAGTCCGCAGCGCCCGAGAGCCGTGCCCGTGTGGCACGGCTCTGCTGTCTCCGGGTATATGCGGGAGACGCATCGGGCGTCTGCCATAGACAAAACACCCTCGCTCCAGTTCCGTCCATGCCGACACGGCTGCGCATTGCACTCCTGATCCTGCTCCTGGTCCCCGCCTTCGCCGGCGCGCAGGTCCAGCCTGACGAGTACGCATCGCGCCGGCAGGCGCTCGCTGCGCAGATCGGACGGGGGGCCGTGGTCGCGTTCGGGACTCCCGAACCACGAGTCGACTACCTCGCTTTCGTGCAGGGGTCACGATTCTACTATCTCACCGGCTATCGAGAGCCGAGCTCGATTCTCGTCACGATCGCCAATCAGGGGAGAGCGGCGAGCATGCTGTTCGTTCATCCGCGCGATCCGGCAACCGAAGTCTGGTCGGGCCGGAGATTCGGTCCTGAGGGAGCAGAGGAGGCAACGGGCATCCCCGCCCGGCCGCTCGATCAGTTCGAAACGGTGCTCGATTCGCTTGCGCGAGGCGGAGTCCCCCTCTCTCTGGTGAGCGATGCAGCGAACGCCGACGGCGACAATCCCGACTTGACACGAATCCGCACCCTGCTTGGCGACGGAGCGCCGACGATCGCGGACGCCGGCGAGGCCGTCGATCGTTTGCGTGGAACCAAGTCGCCTGCGGAGCTGGAATTGATTCGTAAGGCGGTGGCGATGACCGTCGGCGCTCAGCGCGAAGCAATGCGCGCCATCGAGCCGGGCATGAATGAATTCGAGGTTCAGGCGCTGATCGAATATACCTTTCGCCGAAACGGAGCTGACCGCCCCGGGTTCGCGACCATCGTCGGCTCGGGACCTAACTCGACGACGCTCCACTACAACGCCAACGATCGCTTCATGCAGGAAGGCGAGTTGGTGGTAATGGACATCGGCGCCTCCTACCGAGGCTACACGGCCGACGTCACTCGCACCGTGCCGGTGAACGGAACGTTCTCGCCGGAGCAGCGCCGGATCTACGAGATCGTGCGTGCCGCCCAGGCCGCCGCGGAGCGGGCTGCCACGTTAGGCTCCGATGCCGTGATTCTGACCCAGGCCGCGGCACAGGTACTCGCCCTGGGTCTCACTCGCTTGGGGCTCATTCAGGCACCAGACGCGACCTACGACTGCCCGGCGCGCGGTGAAATCTCGCAATGCCTGCAGCTTCAGCTTTTCTACATGCATGGGCTCGGACATGGAATTGGACTCGACGTGCACGATCCGGAGCAGTTTTACCATACACGCCGCATAGAGGCTGGAAGCGCATTCACCATCGAGCCGGGGCTGTATGTACGGGCGAACGTGCTCGAGACCCTACCCGAAACGCCGCGCAACCGCGAGATCGCGTCGGCGCTTCGCGATGCCGTCGCCAGGTATGCGAACATCGGGGTGCGGATCGAGGACGACTACATCGCCACAGCGCAGGGCGTCGAGTGGATTTCGCGCGCCCCGCGTGAGCTGAGCGAAGTAGAGGAGGCCATGCGAGCGCCGTATACGGGTCCGGCCCCCCGCGATCCAGGCATCATCGACTGGTACCGCGCCACCGAGCCGAGGCCGGCGTTGCCCGCGCCTCCCCCAAACCGATAGCTTCCGCCGCGCGGTAGCGCAGGCCGGCGTCACCCGGGCGCCTGTTGCGTCGTCCATGAATGGGCGCCGTTCCCGCCCACGCCCCCAGGTCGGCGCATGCCTTCAATTCGCGACAACCGGTAGAGCTCGTTATGCTCACGTTCGTGATTCCCGTGAAACACCCAGCGCGCTCGCAGTCGTACGAGCGCGTCTGCGATCTGCTGCGCAACACGCTGCGCTCGGTCGAGGCGCAGACGGACGAGCACTTCGGCACGGTGATCGTGCTGAACGAGAAACCGTCGTGGGCGGAGGATACGCCTAACCGAAAGTTCGTCGAAGTCGATTTTCCACCGGCGGAGGCGCCCCGGTCGAAAAGCGATTGGGTGAACTGGTTGTACATGGACCGGGGCGCCAAGATCGCCGTCGGCATGCTCCACGCCAGGCAGTTCTCTCCGACTCACCTGATGCCGGTCGATGCCGACGATTTCGTGAGCAACCGGCTTGCCGGTTTCGTCCGCGCGCACAGCGAAGCTCCTGGGTGGTACATGCC
>JBPCLX010000107.1:0-12124 GCA_051002815.1 Gemmatimonadaceae bacterium | reverse complement strand
TGTCCAGGCTCCTCGACGCCCTGCCGCGCCCGGACCGGTCATGATGCGCGTCGCCGTGTTCGACTATGGGGCGGGCAACCTGCACTCGCTCATCAAGGCGCTCGATCGTGCCGAGGGCGTTTCAATTCACGTCGAAACCGATGCCGCCCGGGCATCAGAGTACGATGCCCTCGTCCTTCCCGGTGTGGGCGCGTTCGGTGAGGCGGCCGCACGGCTGGCGCAGGGCCGCGATGCCGTTCGTCAGGCGATCGCCGGCGGGCTCCCCGTCCTCGGAATCTGCCTCGGCATGCAGCTTCTGTTCGATGGCAGCGACGAAGGGGGCGGCGAAGGGCTCGGAGTTCTTGCTGGCCGGGTTACGGCGCTCTCCGCGCCCCGCGTGCCGCAGATAGGCTGGAACACCATCGATGAGGCGAACGACGCGCTCGTCGAACGCTCATCACTCGCCACCGCCTACTACGCGAATGGTTTCGTCTGCCGTCCGCTCGATGTCTCGTGCGTGCGTGCGTGGAGCGAGCACGGCGGCGACCGCTTTCCGGCAATCGTCAGACGGGGACGCGTCGTCGGGACGCAGTTCCATCCCGAGAAGAGCTCCCTGCCCGGGGTGGCCCTGCTGCACGCCTTTCTCGAAGAGGCGCGGCGGTGATCGCCATTCCAGCGGTGGATCTGCGCGACGGCGCCTGCGTGCAGCTGGTCGGCGGCGAGTACGAAGCCGAGCGCGTCAGGCTTGATGATCCGGTCGCGGTGGCGGTGGGCTGGGTGGCGCTCGGGTTTCCGGCGCTGCATCTGGTGGGTCTCGATGCCGCAACCGGACGGGGGGAGAATGCCGACCTCGTCGGCGCCATCATGTCCGCCGCCGGAGTGCCGGTGCAGGTCGGCGGAGGCGTGCGCACCGAAGATGACATCGAACGGCTGCTGGCGTTGGGTGCGGCGCGGGTGGTGGTGGGAACGAGGGCGCTGGAGGATGCCGCCTGGCTGGAGCGTGCCGCCTCTCTTGCGCCCGGCCGGGTCATCGTCGCTGTCGACGTCCGCGATCGCAGTGTGCTCACACGAGGGTGGGCGCACGCGCTCACAGAACCGCTCGAAAGCGTGCTCGCCCGCCTGGAGGTACTTCCGCTCGCCGGCCTGCTGGTGACGGCGGTGCACCGGGAGGGGCGCATGGAGGGAGCCGACGTGGAGCTCACCCGCGAGGTGGCGGGACAGGTACGGCATCCGGTGCTCGCCAGCGGGGGAATCGGCGGGATCATGGACTTGCGCGCCCTGTCGAGCGCGGGCGCGGCGGCGGCCGTCATCGGAATGGCGCTGTACACCGGCGCGCTCGACGCGCGTCAGGCGGCACGGGAATTTGGTGTCGCATCAACGACTACCCAATGAGGAATGCATGCCGGAGCTGACCCGCGAAACCGGTGAGACCCGGGTGCACGTCGCACTCGAGCCTGGCGATGGGCGTACCAGCATTGCCACGACGATTCCGTTTCTCGATCACATGCTCACCGCACTTGGACGCTATGCGCGGCTGGATCTGTCGGTCGATGCGTCAGGCGATCTTCGCCATCACGTGCTCGAAGATGTGGCGATCACACTCGGAACGGCGCTGGCCGGGATGGTGCCGGCCGCCGCGGCGCGTTATGGCGAACGCACGGTCCCGATGGACGATGCGCTGGTACACGTCGCTCTCGACCTCGGCGGCCGGTCGTACTATCGCGGACCCCTGCCAAGCTCTCTCTACGACCACTGGATGCGCTCGTTCGCCGAGCATGGCCGCCTGACGCTGCACGTGCGGGTTCTGCGCGGCAGCGACCGCCACCACATAGTCGAAGCCGCGTTCAAGGCTCTCGGACTGGCGCTGCGCGACGCGCTTCGATCCGAAAGCGGCACCGACACCTTCAGCACGAAGGGTACGGTGCGCTGGTCAGAGGAGCCCTGATGCTCACGCGGCGACTGATCGTGTGTCTGGACATCCGGGGCGGCCGGGTGGTAAAAGGCGTGCAGTTCGCCTCGTTGCGCGATGTGGGAGACCCGGCGACGCTCGCCGCTCGTTATGAAGCCGAAGGTGCCGACGAGATCGTGTTTCTCGACATCTCCGCCAGCGAGGAGGAGCGCACGACGCTGCTCGATGTTGCCCGCCTGACGGCTGAGCAGCTCTTCATTCCACTCACCATCGGCGGTGGAGTGCGGACGGCGGATGACGCCGCTCGTGCCCTGCGTGCGGGAGCCGACAAGGTGAGCTTCAACACCGCCGCGGTGGAACGGCCGGCAGTGCTGACGGAATGTGCCGCGCGGTTCGGTGCGCAATGCGTGGTGGCGAGCATCGATGCCCGGGCAAGCGCCGACGGCACGGGGTACCGTGTGCATACGCATGGCGGCAAGCGAGCGACGGCTCTGGACGCCATCGAGTGGGCGCGCGAGTGCGTGCTCCGCGGCGCCGGCGAGATCCTGCTCACCAGCATCGATCGGGATGGTGCTCGTTCCGGCTACGATCTGGAGCTCACGCGCGCCGTGTCTGAGGCGGTGCGTGTGCCGGTGATCGCTTCGGGGGGAGCAGGGCGTGCGGAGCATGTGGCCGATGCGCTGGAGCATGGGTGTGCCGACGCCGCGCTCGTCGCCGGCATTCTGCACGATGGGGTGACCACGGTGGGCGCGATCAAGAAGGTACTGGGTGCCAGAGGGATTCCGGTGAGGAACGCGGCGTGACTAACTCCGAATCGCCGTCCTCTCTCATGCAGGCAGCGGCCGAAGTGGCGCGTGTGGCCGGGGCGGTCGCTCTGCGGTATTTCCAATCTCCGTCGCTGGAAATCAGGAGCAAGCCCAACGGCTCGCCGGTGACCAACGGCGATCTGGCTTCAGAGCAAAGCGCCCGGGACTGGATCAGCACCCGATTCCCCGAAGACGGAATACTGGGGGAGGAATTCGGTGTGGAGAGGGCTCATGCGCGCAGACGCTGGGTCCTCGATCCAATCGATGGGACGAAGACATTCCTGCGCGGCGTACCACTTTGGGGAACCCTGGTCGCGGTGGTTGAAGCGGGTAAGGTTCTAGCCGGCGCAGCCAACTTTCCAGCGCTGGGCGAATTAGTTTGTGCCGCGCCGGGCGAAGGCTGCTGGGCAAATGGAGAAAGGTCCAAGGTGTCGTCAATTGGGCGCCTTTCTGATGCCTTGGTGTTGACAACTGATGAAACATTCACCGCGTTTCCGGCAAGGCGAACGCAGTGGCTCGAGCTCGAAAAGCAGAGTGGGATGACGCGAAGCTGGGGCGATTGCTATGGCTACCTGCTGGTCGCGACCGGTCGTGCAGAGGCGATGGCGGACGCTGCGCTATCGGAGTGGGACGCCGCTGCCTTCCTACCCATCGTGGAAGAAGCAGGTGGAGTCTTCTCCGATTGGGACGGACAGCGGCGCATCGACGGCGGAAGCGCGATCGCGACCAACCGGGCGCTTGCCCAAGCCGTGCGGGCAGCTCTCGCCCCCGGGTCAGGAGGAACGACGTGATCGACCTCGACAGGCTGAACTTCGATAAGGGAGACGGACTGGTGACAGTCGTCTGCCAGGATCACCTCTCCGGCGCCGTGCTAATGGTCGCCCACGCCGACCGGGACGCAATCGAGCGTACCGTGTCGAGTGGAGAAATGCACTATTGGTCGCGGACCCGCGGCCGCTGGCACAAAGGCGAAACCAGTGGAAACGTTCAGAGAGTCGTTGAGTTGCTATACGACTGCGATGCTGACTCGATACTGGCGCGCGTGGAGGCGTCAGGTCCGGCGTGTCACACGGGAGACGATTCCTGCTTCGGGCAGCTTTCGAGCGCTGCTGGAATTCTCGAAAGGGTCGATGCCACAATCGCCGCGCGGGCCAGCACGTCGCCAGATAGCCGGCCGACCCACCGGGAATCCGCAACCGGAATAGCCTCTTTGTCCGGTGTTCCGGCTCCGGAACCGTCCGCGGCGCCGCCTTCGTACACCCGGCGACTGCTGGCGGACCGGAATCTCCGTCTCAAGAAGCTCGGCGAGGAAGCGGCCGAGCTGGTAACCGCTTGCGCGGATGGGAACGCGGAACGCGCCAGCGAGGAAGCTGCCGATCTGCTTTACCACTCTCTGGTCGCCCTCCGAGCGATCGGCGTTTCGCTGCGCGATGTAGAGGGGGTGCTCGCCCGCAGACACGGCGAAGGAGCGAGCAGGTGAGGGCGGCGCGATCGTTGGCGCGGGCTCGGGAGTGGAGCTATGATTTTGGCATGCGAGTCAGCCTACCTTTGCAATGCGTGCTCCTGATCCTCGGCGGCACCGCCATCGCGTGCAACAGTGGCACGCCCCTGCTTCCCGTCATTGAAGTCTCGGCCATGGATTCCCCAGCCGGGAACGGGTCGACCGAGCCCAACCTCGCCGTGGGTGCCAATGGCACGGTGCTCCTCTCCTGGGTGGAGCCGGCCGGAGACTCGGCTCATGCGCTGCGCTTCGCGGAATGGCGCGCGGACGGGTGGAGTGCTCCGCGTACGATCGTCAGGCGCGGCGACATCTGGCTCAACTGGGCCGATTTCCCGACCATGATGAGCACGGGAGACGGTCATCTGACGGCGCACTGGCCGCAGCGGAGCGGGGCGGGGAAATACGACTACGACGTGCGCATCGCTCAGAGCACCGATGGTGGTGACACGTGGAGCGATGGAGTCGTTCCCCACCCGGCCAGCCGTGGCGGTGAGCATGGATTCGTCGCGATGGGCGCGATCGGCGATTCCGTACTCGCCGTCTGGCTGGACGGTCGCGGTTACGACACGACCAACGCCAACGCGACACAAGCCATGGCGCTCGTCGGCCGAACCGTCGCGCGGAACGGCGCGATGGGTGAGGAGCATGTCATCGATGCGAGAACGTGCGACTGCTGCCAGACCGATATGGCGATGACCTCCCGCGGCGCCGTCGTCGTGTACCGCGATCGCACGGAGGACGAAATCCGGGATATCGTGCTTGCGCGTCGTGAGGCATCCGGGTGGACTGCGCCGCGCCCTGTGCACGATGACGGGTGGCAGGTGGACTTCTGCCCGGTCAACGGTCCGGCCGTGTCCGCGAACGGCGACCGTGTAGTGTCGGCGTGGTTCACCGCACCTAACGACTCGGCGATGGTTAGGATCGCGTTCTCGGAGGATGCCGGGGATACCTTCGGTGAGCCGATTCGGGTCGATGATGGATCACCCGTTGGACGGGTAGACGTGGCCCTGCTCGACGATGGTTCCGCGGCGGTCACCTGGCTGGAGCAGGTCGGCACCGACGGAGCGGAGGTCAGGCTTCGGCGCGTCGAGCCTGGAGGCCGTCGCAGCGGATCCTCTGTCATCGCCGGATCCAGCGCCGCGCGCACGAGTGGATTTCCCCGCATGGCTCCCGCTGGGAATGCGCTGCTGTTCGCATGGACGCAGCCAGGCGATGATGCGCGGGTCCGCACCGCGATCGCGCAACTCAGATAGGCGGCCTGCGCGGCACCGGCTAGACTTGTCGCTCATGGGCCTCACTCCACTTCATCGAATGCGCGCCCTCGCGATGTGCCTTGCAGCCGGCGCGCTCGCTGCCTGCGAGGCCATTCCATCGGGCGAAGTCGGCGCGCCGGCGCCGTCGTACCAGGCTGCCACGATGGCTGGCGATACCTCTTCATTGGAGTCGCTGCGTGGCAAGACGGTGCTGCTCAACGTTTGGGCTACCTGGTGCCATCCTTGCCGCGAGGAGCTTCCCGTTCTGCAACAGCTCCACGAAGAACATGCCTCACGCGGCCTCGTGATCGTCGGCGTGAGCATAGATGCCAGAGGCTCCAGCGACGCCATCGCCGAGTTTGCAGCGAACTACGGCGTGACCTACCCGCTCTGGCATGACCCCGACAACACCGTCTCCGCCGTCTTTCAGGGAATCGGTGTTCCGCTTTCCGTGTTGATAGGCCCCGATGGGATAATCAGGTGGAAGCATCTCGGCCCCGTGCGAGCGAACGATGCCGCGCTGGCAGCGGCGCTCGAAGAAGCTCTGCGCGAAGTGGAGCCGACGGGATGACCGCTGAATCGAAACTCGTCGCACTGCTGGGCGATAAGCGCGTTCGCTGCTCCGAGGTTCTGGCTCCATACACGACGTTCAAGATCGGCGGCCCGGCCGACATGTTCTACGAGGCCGCGAGCGCCGACGAGCTGGCGACAGCCGTCACGACGGCGAGATCTCTCGGTGTGCCCTACTTCGTGCTTGGGCTCGGCGCCAACATCCTCATCGGAGATGGCGGCTTTCGAGGACTGGTGATTCGCAATGCTGCCAGACACGCGCACTGGCATACCGACGGCCGGGTCGATGTGGAATCAGGAGCGGCGATGCATGATCTCATTCATGATGCCGTCGCCCGCGGGTGGTCTGGATTGGAGCATTACGTGGGCATTCCCAGTACCGTCGGTGGTGCGATCTGGCAAAACCTTCATTTTCTGTCGCCCGCCCCCGAACGGGAGCGCACGATGTTCATTGCCGAAGTGTTCGACCGGTGCGAGATCCTGTCCGAGGAGGGCGAGCGACGATGGGTCGACGCGGAGTACGTTCAGTTCGGCTACGATGACAGCGTGTTTCATCACCGGGACGACATCGCACTCGTCGTCAGCCTCCGCCTGGCGAGAGGTGACTCGGGAGCCATGCATCGCATCCTGCAGGAAAACCTGAGCTGGCGCGGCGCTCGCCATCCATGGCTCGATCATCATCCGAGCGCCGGATCGATCTTCAGGAAGATCGAAGGCGTTGGCGCGGGCCGCCTGATCGATCAGTGCGGACTCAAGGGATACCGGGTGGGGGATGCGCAGATCTCCTGGATCCACGCCAACATCATGGTGAACCTTGGCCACGCGACCGCGCGAGATGTGCGCAGGTTGGTTGCCGATGCTCAGTCGGCCGTGCGCGAGCGGTTCAACCTCGAGCTGCACCCGGAAATCGATTTCGTCGGCGACTTCACCTGACGAGGCTCTTCGCGCACGAGCGGGAGAGCGATTCGCGAGCGCCGCTGCGTACGGCTAGGCGCCCTTCTCGGAGGTGATCCAGCGAGTCCACTCCTCCTCGGCCGTACCGATGGTCAGTCGTGACCCATATCTGACCAGAGGCACGCGGAGTAGGAGCGGCTCTTCGGACAGCTTTTGCGTCCACCGGTCGGAGGAATACATGGCTAGTCGCAAGCCGAGCTCGGCGAATCGCTTGCTATCGCGATCGAGCAGGGCCTCGGCACCGAACCGTTCGATGAAGCGGCGGAGCTCACCGGGCGATGCTGCACGCTGGAGCAAGTCCACGAAGTGCGTTTTGATGCGTCGTTCGGCGAAAAAACGGAGCGCCTTTCGCGTGTCGGCGCTTTTTTTGACTCCGAAGATCTGAACTTCCATGCGACGTGACGTTTGAGGTATCGCGATGTGGTATGAGCGTCGGCCGCGGGGCGCACCCGCAGCGGTCGAAAGGGGATAGGCGACCCCCCGGGACCCCGGATTTGGTCAACGGAACAGATGGATAAAGGGTAATGGCCTTGCTTCCCGCGTGCTTGTGAATAAATTCACAACGGGTCTGCGGTTCAAACACGCCGGCCATTCTCGTAGTCGCACACAGCATTGGCACTGGAGGCTTTAAGAATGCGGTTCTTTGGACGGGCGCTCCTCTCGAGCGCGGTTGTCCTGGCAGCTTGCGCGGGTGCAGATTCGCCATCGGACACGGTAGCTGCCGCAAACAACGCGGCCACGCCCGCGCCGAATTCGGGCGCGCAGAACGCGGCGCCCGCAGCGGCAGTCACGGGCCAGACTCACGAAGTGCAGATGGTGCTCGATGGCGGACAGTACAAGTTCGTCCCGGCTCAGATCACGGTAAAGGAAGGGGATGCGATCAAGTTCAACATGGTCTCTGGCGGTCCACACAACGTCGCGTTCGATCCCGCTGACATTCCGGACGACATGGAGCCGGTGCTGGCGGCCAATATGCCCGCCGAGGGTGGTGGCATGTCGAAGATGGCCCCGCTAATTGGGCCGCTGCTCATGCAGCCGGGCACCTCCTACACGGTTTCATTCGCCGGCATCAAGCCTGGAGCCTACCCCTTCAATTGCACGCCGCACCTGGCGATGGGCATGGTCGGTACGGTAACGGTTCAGTAGGGTATCACCACCGGTAAGCGGGATGGCGGCTCGCGCTGCCGTCCCGCTTTTTTCGTTTTCGGGCGCGCCACACGCGCACCGGTCTGGTGTACAATTGAGCATGCAGTTGGCCCTCGGCGTGCTCACCTTCGTGGGCGGAGCAACCTTGTGGTACGTCGCCCAGCGCGATCGGGACGTGGTGCCCCGCTGGTTGATGCGGCTGGCGCTCGGATTGACGGCGCTCGGGCTCAGTACCCTTGCACGTACGCAGGACGGGGTCGCGTGGAGCATTTCGTCGATCTGCTTCAGCCTGATCGCCATCGTCCTTCTGGCGAACGTGATCATGGACGTTCTCCGTCGTCGCAGATGAGCGGAAGTTGCGTGCACTCGCCCGCCTGTCCCCCGTGGCGTATCCTACCCTGCTCTCCGCTAATTCCCATGACGCCGAAGACCCGCGAGTTCCGATGAACCGTTTCGTGCCAGGCGCCCTCGTCGGTGCCGCGCTCCTTGCACCGCCCGCGCCAGCGGCCCAGCAGCCGGCCGGAGCGCGATTCGAAATGCCGGCTGCGCAGAGTGGAGCATGGTTCAAGGGGAACACGCACTCGCATACCACCGAGAGCGACGGTGATTCACCTCCCGAGGTCGTGGCGAACTGGTACAAGTCCCACGGGTATCGATTCCTGGTACTCTCCGATCATAACGTGTTCACCGACCCACGCCTTCTGGCGCATCTGGTTGATTCGACGTTTCTGCTCATCCCCGGCGAAGAGGTCACCTCCAGCTTCGAGACCAAGCCCGTCCACGTAAATGGGCTCAACATTCCGGGTCTCATCGAGCCGCGGACCGATTCGACGCTGGTCGGGACGATTCAGAAAAACGTCGATGCGATTCGCGAAGTGCAGGGTGTGCCGCACATCAATCACCCCAACTTCAGGTGGGCGTTCGGTTACGAAGAGCTACGGCAGATTCGTAATGACAAGCTGTTCGAGATATGGAACGGGCATCCGCATGTACACAACCTCGGCGGTGGTGACGATGATGGTCTGGAGGACATCTGGGACCGGCTGTTGACCGATGGAAAGCGTCTGTACGGCATAGCGGTGGACGATGCGCATCACTTTCAGGGGGAGTTCGCCCCCGAGCGCTCCAATCCCGGCCGGGGGTGGATAGTAGTTCGCGCCGAACGGCTCGACGCCAATACGCTGGTGGAGGCGATGGAGGATGGCCGCTTTTACGCGAGCACTGGCGTGGAGCTCGCCGACATCCGGGTGGAGCCTACCCGCCTGACGATTACCATCCAGCCACGCGGCGATTTCAAGTACATCACGGAGTTCGTCGGAACCGGCGGCCGGGTGCTGGCGAGCACCGGCGCCAATCCCGCGGTCTACACTCTCCAGGGAGATGAGGGGTACGTGCGCGCCCGGGTGCGCGATTCCATGGGATACATGGCGTGGGCGCAGCCGGTGTTCGTTCGCCGTACTCCCTAACGAATCGTGCAGTCGGATGCGCCGCTGTATACGTCCGAGCAGGCCGTTCCGCATGAGCCCGACGCGCGCTGGCTGGCGCGTCGCGCGCGGAACGTCGCCCGCCGGCCGACGCTGCTCCTGCTGGTGGCCGGTGCCGGATTTCTCGTTGCCCTGGTCTCGATAGTTGCCGCGCCGCGAGGTCTGGATCGAGTTCAGCAATCACCTGCGCCCGCCGTTCCTCCTCGCGAAGACACCACCTCGCTGGCCGACCAGCGCGAGCTGGCACTGGTGAGGATCACGGGTGCAGAGGCGGCGCTAGCCGAGGCGCGGGATCGTGCCCTGGCCGAGCCTGTGTCCCCGGTCGTCATCGATACCTTCTCTCCCGCCTTGCGAGAACGGCGGGAATCGCTTTCCTCCAGCGCGCGTTCGCTCGCCGCGGCTCTGAAGCGAGCGAGTGATGCCCCGCTCCCCGCCTCCTATCGCGCGCTCGCCCAGTTGCCGAGCGTCGCGGGCGATCTGGGTGCTAGCACGCTGCTCGATTCGCTCGCCGCACTTGAGCGCGCGCGCGCCGAGTACGAGACTCTTGGGATCGTCGATACTGTCTTCATTTCACTTACGGTTCGCCTAACGCAAATCGGTGATTCGATAAGGAACATCGCCGGGCGACGCCTCGCCTCGATCCGGCGCGACGTCGCCCGGCTGCAACCCGAGGTGTACGTACCCGAACCGCTCCCCCAGGTCGACACGGTTCCATTCGGTGTCGCGCTCGACTCCGCCCGAGCTGCGCTGGCTGCCAGCGAGCGCGCGCTGGCGCGCGCACGGACCCATAACGACTCGGTGACGCGGCTCGAAGCCCGGGCTGGCGAGGAGGCGGCGCGTGCGACCGGGCCAGGGACGCTCATTGCCGCTGCCGCTGTCCTCGGCATGGCATTCGGATTTCTCATTGCGCTGGGCGGTGAGATGCGGCGCCCCACCGTCGCCGATGCGCGCGAGGCCGAAGTGGCAGCGGGCGTTCCGGTGCTCGCCCATGTCACGGTCGATCGCTCGAGCACGTTTCGCGCACGCCGCCGCGCCGACCGCAACGTTCCGCCCCTGATCGAGCTGGCGTCCGATCGGTACGAGCGACTGTACTACCGGTTAGCCGATAGCGTGGCGCGCCTACCCCGCATCGCGGTTTTCGGCGACGAGACCGCGGTCGTCGCGACGGTGGCCGCCAATCTCGCGGCCGCGGCCGCGCGCTCGGCGCGGTCCACCCTCCTGCTGGACACGGATTTCGATTCGCGATCCGTGGCGAGTGTGATGCGCGTGCGAACGGTACCCGGGGTGGCCGAGGTTCTAGCGCGGCGTGTTCACTGGAGCTCGGCCGTGACGCACGCGGTGGTGGGGCGCGATCGGGTCGTGGATGTCCTTCCCGCCGGGTCCATGAAGGGTGGCGGGTCGCTGGCCGGCGCAGTAGACGGATTTCGGGCGGAGATCGACAATATCGCCAAGCGCTACGACGCCCTGATCGTCAGCGCTCCCGTGTCGCGGCGTGGTGCAGTCAGTGCCGTGTCGGCGTCCGTCCCCGACGCCATCGTATGTGTTTGCGTGGGAAAGACCCCCGTCCGGGTTCTTCAACGAATAGTGAACGAAGCACGGGCCGACGGCTCGCGCATTCGAGGACTGGTGGTGTGGAATATCGATACCCCCGATCTCGACGTTTCGGTGGCCAAGTCCGGAGACCGAGCTTCGGAAGCGGCTGAACCGGAGCCTCAGCTCGTGTGACGGATTCGGTACAGCCGGCCCGTCGAACGGTTGCCGCCTCGACGTACGCCTCTCCAACACACTGGCCGTTCGGCCAGTTCGACCCTGTGGGTGACAGGATGGCTGAAATCACGCTCGATCTTCGATCGGCTGATCGGGAAATCGCATACAAGGAACTCGCAGAGCACATTGAACTCGTGCTCGCCGGAGTAAATGATCCGGTTGCCGAAATGGCGACCATTAGCGCGCTTGTTCATCACGCGTTTGGCCATCTGTGGACTGGGTTTTATCGAGTAATCGAGAAGGGCCGGCTTCTGCGCGTGGGGCCGTACCAGGGGACGCTTGGCTGTCTGGAAATCACTTTCGGCCGGGGAGTCTGCGGAACGGCGGCAGCCGAAGGCAGGACCGTCGTGGTCGAGGACGTAGACCACTTTCCCGGTCACATCGCATGTGATTCGAGATCCCGTTCCGAAATCGTGGTTCCTGTATGGGATCGGCAGGGCGAGCTGACCGCCGTCTTCGATGCCGACAGCGATCGAATTGGAGCTTTCGACCAGCGCGATGCCTCAGGTCTCGAGGGCATTCTCGCCCGATTCGCCGGCAGTTCACGGCAGTGAAACGGCTCGCGTGGGTCTGCGCTGGCGGATACTTTGACCACGTGAATACGTGTTCGCCTTCAAGGCATTTTCAACGCGGCCTGCGATGATCGCCGGGTACTCCGATCGGGTCAACCACGCCCTCGCATTCGCCGCCAAGCATCACGACCAACAGGTCCGCAAGGGAACCCGGCTACCGTACCTGACGCATCCGGCGAACGT
>JBPCLX010000106.1:0-6051 GCA_051002815.1 Gemmatimonadaceae bacterium | reverse complement strand
ACGCCTAGTCGCTCCATCATGATAAGCAGGCTGCGCGTGGTTTCCGCCAGCAGTTCCGTCGCAGCCGCGGCAGGCGCGGGGTCCGCCCGAGCCCCGACCACGATTTCGGGCGCTTCCACGCCCACTGAGCGGAACACGCGCCAAAGCCTAGGGCCAAGATCGAGCGCCGCGCCGGAGCGCCGAAACGTCTCGCGTACCAGATCGAGCGTGTCGTCGATCAACTCGACCGGGGGCACCGAGCGGGCGGAGATCAGATCCGGCTCCATGAAGGCCAGAATCCCTCCTGCGTCAAGCGCGCGCGTGAGGCGGCGGAGTACAGCCGCAGGGTCGGCAAGGTACATGAGGACGTAGCGGCCGATGATCGCGTCGTACGTGCCGGGAGGATCGAATGAGCTTATCTCGGCGGCAACGAACTCGACGTTGGTCAGCTCCGACGCCGATGCCCGTAAAACCGCCCGTTCCACCGACTCCATCGAACGGTCGACTCCGAGTACATGGCCGCCAGGGCCTACGAGGCTGGCAGCCAACATGCTCACGTCACCGGCACCGCTTCCGAGGTCGAGCACGCGCATGCCGACGCCGAGGCCGGCACGCCTGAGCACGTCGAGTGTGAAGTCGCCCCAGTACTCAGCTTGCAACGCCAGGCGCCGGAGCTCCCTTTCGCCGTGGCCCAGAGTGTAGAGGGATGCGGTATCGTCAGGCATGCTTCACTCGTTTCACGAAGTGGGACGCTAAGCTCCGGCTGCTCAACGATATCCCGCCGCCTGCAACTCGAACAGTTCGGCGTAGCGGCCTCCACCACTGAGCAGTTCCTCGTGAGTTCCCGAGGCTTCGACTTCGCCATCGGCGAGCACGAGGATGCGGTCGCCCATGCGCACACTGGAAAAGCGGTGCGAGATGAGAACGGCCGTCTTTCCCGCACTCAGTTCCTTGAACCGCTGGAACACGAGAAACTCGGCTCTCGCATCGAGCGCCGCAGTGGGCTCGTCGAGTATCAGCACTTGCGCATCGCGCATGTACGCCCGGGCGATGGCGATCTTCTGCCATTCGCCGCCGGAAAGTTCCACCCCGCTCTTGAACCGCTTTCCGATCATCTGATCGTACCCGCCGGGAAGCTTGTCGATCACATCGCTCGCCAGACTGCGCTCGGCCGCCTGCTGAATGCGTGCGCGGTCGTCGCGGGCGTCGATCCGCCCTATCGCAATGTTCTCCGAGGCGGTGAGGTGATAGCGCATGAAATCCTGAAAGATCACGCCGAGGTTCGAACGCAGCTCTTCCAGTGAATACTCGCGCAGATCGTGCCCATCGAGCAGGATCCGCCCCTCGTCAGGGTCGTACAGGCGCGCAAGCAGCTTGACCAGCGTCGTCTTGCCGGCGCCGTTCTCGCCAACGAGCGCCAGTACCTCGCCCGCGTGCAAGGTGAAGCTGAGGCGGCGGACCGCCCAGTGCTCGGCGCCCGGGTAACGAAAGCCCACCTCGTCGAAGACGAATCCCTGCCGGATGGGCGCCGGAAAGGGCCGCGGGTCGTCAGGCGAGCGGATCTCCGGCTCGATCTCGAAAAACGAGAACAGGTCGTCGAGGTAAAGGGCCTGGCCCGCGGTCTGAGAGAAGCCGATCAGCAATCCCTCCAGCAGGTTGCGCAGCCGGCGGAACGAGCCGGCAAGGAAGGTCAGATCGCCGATGGTGAATACGCCGATCAGCGTCTGCCAGGCGAGTACCGCATAGGCGGCGTAATAGCCTAACGTACCCAGGGACGTCAGCACGCCCCCCCATCCGGCCCGGCGAATGGCGAGCGCGCGGTTGTCCCTGTAGAAATCCTCAGCCAGGCGTCGGTATCGGTCGATCAGAAAGTTGTTCAGGCCGAAGATCTTTACTTCCTTGGCCGTCTCGACGCTGGCTCCCGTCATCCGCACGTAGTCCAGCTCGCGCCGCTCCGGCGTACGCGAGTAGGCCAGCGCGTAGCTCCGCGCATTGAAGTGCGCCTCGCCGAGAAAGGCAGGGATGAGTGCGACGAGCAGCAACGCCATGAGCCACGGCGCGTACACTACGAGCCCGGCTGAAAAAGTAACTATGGTGATGACGTCCTGCGCCTGCCCGAACAGCTGACCCATCAGGGCCATGCGGCCCGTGGTCTGCCTTCGCGCGCGCTCGATTCGGTCCTGCAGTTCGGCGTCTTCAAAGTCCTCCAGATCGAGCGTCGCCGCGTGCTCCATCATTCGAATGCTGCTCGTGTTGGTGAACTTCTCGCCGAGCAACGAGTCGATGAGCGATACGGCGCGCGCGAGAAGGTCCGACAGCAACGCCAATCCCAGTTCGAGCACAATGAGAAGCGCCAGCCGATCGAGCAGCCCGCTGGCAAACCATGCCGGGAACCCGGTTGGCGCGCCGGCGATCTGCGACAGAGCAATTATCTCGTCGATGATCAGTTTGCCGATGAACAGCGTGACCACGGGGAGTACTGCCCGCACCAGCCGCAGAACAAGTGTGGAAATCGTCAGGCCGGGGCTGGTGCGCCACACCAGCCGCAGGAACGGAGGTACGTTCCGCAGTGCACCGAACCGCTCGCGAAAGGAGCGCAGATGCGGCGGTGGCGTTCCGAGGGGTGTTGCGGGTGAACGATCGGGCTTGGGCATGTTCGTGTGTGCGAGTGCTCGCATGGCATGCGAACGCCGTGCCCTGGCTCAGGCTGGCGGCGACAAGAACGTTCGCAGTCTCTTCACCGTTCCGGAAGCCAGCTGAGATGCGCCATCGGCCAGCTGCGGCGCCGTGGTTGCATGGTAGGGGTACCGCTGCCATGATGCGCTGAGCCGAGTATGGAGATGCTGATGATGAAAGTCGGGTCGATCGTCGCGCGAGTTCAGGGCCGCTTAGTCGATACGGCGCGGACGAGCATTGGGCGCCCAGGAAGCGCGATGCTGGCTCGAGTGGCGCTCGCGGTCGTTCTGCTCGCTGTATTCGCGGCCATCGCTCGGCCGCACGTGGCCTCGGCGATGCAGCGGCAGTGGGGAATGCGCATGGAGCCAAACGTGCCCTATGACGGCCGATTCACCTTCGCGCGGATACGGTATACGGAGTATCGAAGCGCGGGTTGGGCATACGACTATCCGGCGATGGAGCGGAATCTCCTGACGATGGTGAGCGAGCTCACCACCCTCAAGCCGCATGTTCGGGGAAGCAACATCCACACCTTCGACGATCCCGAACTGCTCAAGTACCCGATCGCCTATCTATCCGAGCCCGGCTACTGGCTGCCGAGCGAGAGCGAGGTCGAAGGACTTCGCACCTATCTCGCCAGGGGCGGATTTCTGATCGTCGACGATTTCATGCTTAACGAGTGGGCGAACTTCGAGCGGCAGATCCGCCGCGTGCTTCCGGCTGCGGCCATCGTTCGGCTCGACGGCACGGAGGCGATCTTCGATTCCTTCTATCACATCGAGTCGCTGGACATGAAGTACCCGAGCCGCGGCTGGCGCGATCTGCAGGCCGAGTTTCTTGGTATCTACGAGGACGATGATCCGACCAGGCGCATGATGGTGGTAATCAACTACAACAACGACATCGGGGACTACATGGAATGGTCGGGCGAGGGTTTCTGGCCCGTCAACATCAGCAACGACGCGTACAAGCTGGCGATCAACTACATCATCTACGGCATGACGAGGTGATCAGCTGGCGGTGACGACGTGATCAGAGGCATCGACCGGGAACGCCGGCGTTCGCGAACGGGGTGGCGATCGGGAATCGCCGCTGCGTCAATCGCCGCGACACTCGCTTGCGACGCGAGTGGCGGCCAGCGCGCCGGTCCCTCGATGAATCTCGCCGCCGACTCCATGGGCGTTGTGCCTGACGCCTACCGGATCGAGGTGAGCACGCGGCATGGGCTCGTCGAGAACTCCGGCGCGACGATGAGCGTCGCTCAGCCCGGCGTTTGGTTCACCATCAACGATTCGGGGAACGATGCGGTACTGTTCGCTCTCGATACCACCGGCGCGGACCGCGGCGCGTGGCGCATCGCCGGCGCGCGGAACCGCGACTGGGAGGCGCTCACACTGGGACCGTGCACCGGCGGCGACTCACCCGACGGACCGAGCCTTTCGCAGACGTGCTTGTTCATCGGCGAGGTCGGTGACAACGACGCGCGCCACAGTTCGGTGCTCATCTACCGCGTGGAGGAACCGGCGGCAGAGCAGCGCGGCTTTACGGGCGAACTGCGCCCCACCGCCTTGTCGTTCGTCTACGACGGCGGTCCACGTGATGTCGAAGCGATGTACGCTGGACCCGATGGAACCCTGTTCCTGATCACAAAGCGGGCGCTGGAGGATACGAGCGGCCGACTGCGTCCGGCATTGGTCTTCGCGCTTCCCCCCGCGTCGTGGCGCGAGCCTGGTTCGCAGGCGACTGCTACTCTCGTCGACTCACTGCCGATCGTTCCAGGGTCCGCGCTCGGCCGGCAGATCACTGATGCCGCACGATCGCGAGACGGCGGTACGGTGGCAGTACGCACCTACACGCAGTTGTACGTTTTCCGCGCGGATACGGCCACCGGTCGAATCGCCACCCACGTTGCCCCCACCATCTGTAGCATCGCGTCCCTGGAAGAGCGCCAGGGGGAAGGAATCGCCTGGTTCGGAGATGACGGTGCCTGGATGCTCACGAGCGAGGGTGTGAACGAACCCCTGCACGTGGTAGCGTGTCCGGCGCCTGGCGATTAATTCGTCCGTTCACCCCAGATACCGCTCGGCAACCTGTACGAGGCGTTCGTCATGCTCGCGCCGCGCGCGCTGCAGCACGCGTTGCACGTGCTCTCGCAGGCGGGGCTCTCCCCAGTAGTACCCGGTGACCTGTTCGGCGCTGGCGGTTTCGCCTACTCGAGCGCCCTCGAGCAACGCCGATGCGGCTGCGGCATCGAACTCCGGATCGTCGCGCGGCGGGAGCGCGAAGTCGCGACGCGGGGTCTGATCGGGTCCATCTTCTCTAACGAATGCGCGGGACATTGACTGCCTCCTTCAGGTAATGATCGGAGGCGGAAGAAGTGGGGGTCCCGGGTCATCGGGGACGATGGCGGACGGCTCGTCCGTGACGAGAGCGCCAAAGCGCGCGATATCGCCGCAGGTGATGCCGGGCATCGTAGTCGTATGCACCGCGGTACCGCGCAGCGATTCCGCGGTCCGGCGGCTCGCCACCGCCCGCACCTCGACCGCCTGCAGCGCGCCGCCATTCGCCAGCGAATCGATCACCGATTGACTGAACGCCGAAACGATGATCTGCACGGACTCGTCCGAGGCGTCATCTGCCCCCGGCGCGACAACCGACATCGGCAGCGCGTGTGGGAGCACCTCGAGAGTCACGGTGCACCCGTCGGGCTGATCCAGCCGCTCGAGCTCACGCACCGCTGCCAGCTGGCGCTCGAACATTTCCCGCGCCTGCATCTGCTTTCCGCCCGAGCCGCCAGCCAGCCGTGAACCTAACGCCATACCGGCGGCAACCCCCGCGGCCACGACTATCATCGCCGTAGCCGTGACGGCGATGATGCGTCGCACGTGCTCACTGCGCCCGGTGTCGTTGCTCATGACCCCTCCTTCGGCACGATCGTGCACTGCCGGCGCGCGATCACCGCACGCACCGGCGCACGAGGCCGACAGCATTGCCCACCGCCCGCTCGCCTCCCTGATCCGACGGCCGGTTCACTACCCGGAAGTCGCTCCCAGAGCCCTCCCCCGCGATCACCATAGCCGTGGAGCCGCCTCCATCGAGATTCAACGATTCACTCGCTCCCAGCGCCAGCATCAGTTCGGCCAGTTCGCGCAGCGACATGCCGTCGCTGTACGGCGCCTGCCGGCCATCCACCGTCACGAGCAGGATTCGCGCCCCGTCGCGCGAGATTCCCGCCGCCGTTCGCGGATGACGACCGGTGGCGAATCCCGCGCGCCCCACTGTGTCGAGCTGGACCGCTATCAGCCCGTCGCGGACGAGCCATGGCCGCCCGCCCACCGCCTCCCGCGGGTGAAACGGGTCGAGTGCGATGACGGTACTGACCGCCGTGCCGGGAGC
>JBPCLX010000105.1:0-8660 GCA_051002815.1 Gemmatimonadaceae bacterium | reverse complement strand
CCGCACAGCGAGGCACTCGATTTCCACTCGCGCGTTTGCGGGCAGCCCAGCGACCGCGATTGCGCTGCGGGCGGGCTTGTTCTTCGGGAAAAAGGTGACGTAGACCTCGTTCATCGCCGGCCACTCGGCGATGTCTACGAGAAAGACGGTGCACTTCACAACGTCATCCATGGTGGCACCGAGCGGCTGGAGCGCCGCCTTGATGTTTTCGAGCGCCTGCCGCGCCTCCGGCTGGACCCCGCCGGGGGCGAGCTTTCCCTCGGCGGTCATGCCGATCATACCCGACAGGTAGATGGTGCGGCCGACACGAACTGCCTGGGAGTACGGCGCGTTAGGCGATGCCTGGATGAACTCGGGTGCGGCCATCTGGCCGCGCTGCGCGGCGCCGGAGCAGGGGAGGGCGAGAGCGCCAGCGATTGCCAAGGCTACGATCAGGCGGGTCATGGTTGGGAGGGTTAGATCTGGTTGGCGCGTGCAAGCGCGGAGATGCGATCAGCCGCCCGGAAGGCCAGCGCCTGGATCGTCATCGTCGGCTGACCGCGACCGGAGGTCACGAAGCTGCTTCCATCGCAGATGAACAGATTGGCCACGTCGTGTGCGCGATGGTCCGCGTTCACGACGCTGGTGCGTGGATCGCGGCCCATACGAGCTGTACCTAACAAATGGGCTCCCAGCGTCTGCGGCTGAACCGGAAATGACCACGTCCGCCGGGCACCGGCTGCTTCCAGAATTTCATTCGCCCGCGATACGAGGAATTCGCCTGTCTTGATGTCGTCGGGATGATCCTTGTACGTGACACGAAGCGCCGGCCGCCCCCACTTGTCCTTCACCGTCGGGTCGAGCGAAATGTTGTTGGACTCCTGGGGGAGCGATGTCGTGTGCACCGCGAGCTCCATGGTGTTCACGTAGTAATCGCTCAGCATCTTCTTGTATTCGGCACCCCACCACGGCGCATCCTGGGGGAGGCCGAAAAGGGCGAATAGTATCGAGCCCTGTGACATGCGCCCATCGATGCCGCCGCCCCCGTAAAAGCCCCGCTTTGCGTCGGAATCGTAGAAGTCGTGAACGATCCGGGTTACCTGTACGCTCTTGTACTCGTGCAGCGGGTGCTCGAACAGCCCGTACGCGGACCAGTTGCCGTTGAACATCAGGTTCTTGCCCACCAGGCCAGTCGAGTTGGCCAATCCATCGGTGTGCCGGGGCGATTCGGACATGAGAAGCAGGCGGGTGGTCTCGGCGCCGTTTGCCGCGATGACCACCGCTCCAGCGCGCTGTCGCTGCTCCTGTCCCTGTGCATCCCAGTACAGAACTCCGGTAGCCCGGCCAGCCGCGCTGGTCTCGATGCGGAAGACAGTCGAATCGGCTCGTACCTCGCACCGGCCAGTCTCCACGGCTCCGGGAATCATCGCCGCCAAGGTGCTCGACTTGGCACCGTACTCGCACCCGTACATCATGCAGAAGCCGCAGTGTTGACAGGCGGGTCGCCCGTTATGCGGCTCCGACAGAATCGCCATTGGCGCCGGTTGCGCGTGCAGCCCCAGCTTGTTCGCACCGCGTTCGAGCAGCACGCCTGACGACTTGACCGGCAGTGGCGGAACCGGGTACGGTCGCGAACGCGGTGGATCGAACGGTCCGGGCGCGCCCGATACACCGATCTCCCAATCGACCTTGGTGTAGTAGGGCTCCAGCTCCTCGTACGTCACCGGCCAGTCGGCGAATCCCGTTCCGGAGATCGCCCCCCAACTCGATCGCTCCTTGAAGTCCACCGGGTGAAAGCGCCAGTAGTTTGCGGTCATGTGCACGCTGCTGCCACCCACGCCGCGCGCATACAATAACGGCTGAATGCCGGACGGCACCACCGCAGCTTCGGCGGCACTTTGCCGAAAAGTCTGCGGGAAGTCGGCGTTCGAGCCCATCAGGTCGTTGAGGAACCAGTGCCCCAGCTCGTCATGCTTGAAATCGGCCGCCGTGCGCCATGGCCCTTGCTCGAGCACGACCACGGTGTGTCCCGCGCGAGAAAGCTCACGCGCGAGTACGCCGCCCGAGGCACCGGACCCGACGATTACGAAGTCGACTTCCGTTTCGGTGGTGAAGGTCTGCTGTTTCATGCTCCCGCCTGAGCCTGTTCCGCAGCGAGCTGAGCATCGTAATACCCGAACGGCGGCTGCCAGCTCGACGCATGTTCCAGTCGCATGAGGCGGTTGCCAGCTTCGTTTCGATTGCCGCCGTACTTGGGATCGGCGAGCACGCCCATGATGGTGAGCATCCGCGCCTGAAAGAAGAACGGAGTATCCTCCACGTCCTTCATCGCCGCGATCTGTTGGTCCGACGTGAGGTCGGCGAATTCCCTGGCGCCATGAATTGCAGCTCCCGTGTCGAGGTCGGCAAGCCCTTGCCGAATCGAGTCGCGCATTGGCGCGAAGATGGAGCCGATTGCGCGATCCACGAAGTAGACAGCCCCAGCTTCCGTGGCGCCGGGTAGGGTGCCCGACGGAAGAATCTGAGCGGCAAACGCCGTCATCGCGCGCGCCTCGCTGGCGGTCAACGTAGTGAAGGGCTCGCCGCTCTCGGCGGCCTCACGAGCGCATGCCGACAGCGCGGCCAGGGCCGGGAGTGTTGCGGCGAGCCAACTTCCGCCGAGCGCGGTCCCGGCGGTGGCGAGAAAATCTCGACGGGTCGATGCGAGTGAATCCGGCATGAATGTCACAGGGAGGGAAGATGCAGCCTATGCAGATCCTAAGCGCCGATTGCATCCGGCGCCAGCCGCGCCCGCCAAGATCCAGTCAGGCCCAGTGATTCAGCGGTCCGTGCCCGTCGCCGAGCCCCGGTGCAGTGGCTATCGCCCGGTGCACGAAAGCGAGCCCGTCAATCACCGCCCGTTCCATGGGATTCCCCAGCGCCAGCCCCGCGACAATGGCGGCAGACAGCGTGCATCCGGTGCCGTGCAAGCTGAGCGTGTCGATCCGAGCGCTGCGAAACTGCCGCAATTCGGTTCCATCGAAGAAGATGTCGACGATGTCTGGATCGTCGAGGTGTCCGCCCTTGATCAGCGCCGCCCGTGCTCCGAGGCTGACCAGCGAACGAGCGGCGTCACTCATCTCGTCAGGCGTCCTGACCGGGGTGCCGGTGAGCACCCGAGCCTCGTCGAGATTTGGCGTGACGAGCGAAGCAAGCGGGAGCAAGGCATCACGGATCGCGTTAACTGCGTCGGGCTCCAGCAGGAGATCGCCCGACGTTGCCACCATGACGGGGTCGAGCACGTAGTTGACCAATTGATGCCTTGCGACTCCCTCCGCTACCGCTCGCACGATGTGTGCGTCGCCGAGCATTCCCGATTTCACGGCGTGCGGCCGGAGGTCCGATGCGACGGCGTCGAGTTGTCCGGTAACCAGTTGCCGATCGACAGCCCGCCAATCTGCTACACCTCTGGTGTTCTGCGCGGTGATCGCCGTGATGACGGACGTGCCGAAGACACCGAACCGATGAAAGGTCTTGAGGTCGGCCTGAATTCCCGCGCCGCCACCCGAGTCGGAGCCGGCAATGGTGAGGGCGATCGGAATCATGTGGGGGTCGGGGGCCGGGGTCGGGGGTCGGGGGTCGGGCAAGGAAACGCACTTTGGTCGATCGATCTCAGTCTTACAGAAACGGGACCCGCTTCAACACTTAACGATGAGCGCGGATCCCGCACCTTCATTCATTTATTCCCCCGACCCCCGACCCCCGACCCTCGACCTCACTACCCAGCCACAACCGGAAGGCCCGCCACCCGCCGCTTGAAGGCCTGGAAATTCTCGGTGTCGACAGTCAAGGTCAACAGAATCGCGTCGTCGATCTGATTGATCAGCGCGGTGGTGTGCTCTATTCGGTCTTCCTCGAGCGGGTGCGTCGAGAACCAGGCTTCGACCCCCGACGGTGACCGCTGCCGCTCGTCCAGCAGTGTGCGGAACATCTGGGGAATGCCCTGTGGGTGAATACCCGCGCGCATTACGTAGCGCACCGCCTGGGCGTCGGATTCGGACTCTGCCTTACGACTGTGCCGCGCGAAATATGCGCCGCCGGCAACGTTGATCGCCGTCTGCGTGACCGCATCCCCACAGGCCTTCAGGAGGACACAGGCGAGCGTCACGCCTACGTTGGCCGTTTGCGATTTCTGCATGGCCTCAATAGAATGCCGCTCTGTCACGTGGGCGATCTCGTGGCCCAGCACGCCAGCCAGCTGCGAAAGATTTGCCGCGCGTTCGATCAGCCCACGGTTGATGTAGATGAAGCCCCCCGGGACCGCGAAAGCATTCACCTCCTTGCTGTTCACCACATAGAAGTGCCAATCGAGGTCCCGATCATCAGACAACCGAGCGATCGAATCACCCAATACGTTGATGTAGCGGTTGATCTCTCCGTCCTCGACAATGGGCAGCTGTGCATTGATCTGCGATGCGTAGTCCTGGCCGAGCTGAACCTCCTGCTGGGTCGATACTCCACAGCCGGCAGCCGACACCGCCAACGCCGCGCCCACTAATGTCCGTCTCATCAGTGCTCCACTCATTCGTAACCTCCCGTTGCGCTGCCCGTGTGAGGGCAAGCTCCATTCCATATCCCGTCGGAACGCGGTGCGGCTGCTGACCGTAGCCCGCGACCTGCGGCGCCGCAAGGCGCGCGAGCGCCTGGGTAAATTCGTCGCCGAGGGCATTCGCACCGTCGAAGAGCTTCTCCGATCCAGGGTAAACATTACGGGAGCGATCATCTCTCCCCCGCTCGATGCCACTACTCGCGGCGCACTCCTCCGCAAAGCGCTGGAGGACCGGCAGATCATGATACAGTCAGTTACCGATACCGAGCTCTCCGGCGCCTCGGATACTGATACACCGCAAGGCGTATTGGTGATCGCCGACATCCCCAAACGATCTGTTACCGATGTGATGCCCGTCACACCGCAGCGTCTGCTGGTGCTGGATGGGGTGCAGGATCCCGGCAACCTGGGCACCATGATACGCACTGCCCGCGCGTTCGGCGTGCACGCGTCCCTCGCCATGCCCGGGACTGTTGACCTGTGGAATGCCAAAGTCGTCCGTGGCGCAATGGGTGCGGTCTTTCACCATCAGGCGATGGACTGCAGCTGGGAGGAGCTCGACGTACTGGTCGTGGCGAACAGCGTTGAGCTCTGGGGTGCCGATGCTGGCGGAGTGACGCTTGCGGCTCTCGATCCACCGGAGCGGTTGGGGGTCGTGGTCGGCAATGAAGGGAGCGGCTTGAGCGAAGATGCCGCCAAGCGGATCTCGACTCGCCTGGGCATACCAATCGATGATCGTGCGGAGTCCCTCAATGTTGCCGTCGCCGCCGGCATCATCCTCTATCACGTTCGAATCTGAATGCTGGTGCTCATCTACGTTCTGGTGTTCTTCGTGGGCGCCTCGATCGGGTCGTTCCTCAACGTCTGCATCGGACGCTGGCCGGCCGGCGAGTCAGTCGTTAGGCCGCGCTCCCGCTGTCCCCGCTGCGGACATCAGATCGCCTGGTACGAAAACATTCCGATCGTCAGCTGGCTCGCCTTGCGGGCAAGGTGCAGCGGGTGCGGGCTGCCGATTTCAGTGCAGTATCCATTGGTCGAGCTCACCGTCGGGCTGGCATGGCTCGCGGCCATCTGGTGGTTCGGGCCTACCTTCACCGGTCTGCGGGTAGCGGTACTCGGCACGGTGCTGCTCGGCATCGCGATCACCGATCTCAAACACTATCTGATCCCCGACGGTTTCACGGTGTTCGGGCTGCTGTGGGGCATTGCCACGGCTCTCGCGGCACCATTCATCGAGACGTCCCCCCTGTTCGCTGGGCCCTGGGACTCTCTGCTCGGCGCGTGCGTCGGCGCCGGTGCGATCGCCATCGCCGGCTGGCTCGGAGAAGCGGCGCTGAAGAAGGAAGCGATGGGCTTCGGCGACGTGACACTCATGGCGGTCGTTGGCGCGGCGCTCGGCCCGGCGCGGTCTCTGCTCACAATATTCATTGGCGCCTTGCTTGGTGCCGTCGTGTTCCTGGCGGTAGTATACCCCATCACCTGGTGGCGCCGGCGGAACCGCCGCCTTGCCGGGGGCGTATTGATGGAAGACGAGCAGGCCGCCGATCTGGAGGTCGAGGACGACGCTGCTCCGCTGGTACCGTTCGGCGTCTTCCTCGCGCCGGCGGCGATGATCACGCTGCTATGGGGAGATGCTCTGGTGCGCTGGTACGTGGAATTCATTCAGGCGGGTTGATGTTCAACGAGTGGATGGCACCTGACGAGCGATCGGTGGGCCGCGTACTGCGCGACCTCACCGCCGAGGCACGCGCCGACCGGCTGGAACCGGTGTGCTGCCGCGACGATGAGATCGCGCGGGTAATCGACATTCTGCTGCGGCAATCGAAGAACAATCCCGCGCTCGTCGGACCGGCGGGAGTAGGCAAGACGGCGATTGCGGAGGGGCTGGCGCAGCGAATCGCAAAGGGAGAGGTGCCGCATGCCTTACGCGACTCCAGGCTGCTCGCCCTCGATCACGTTGCGCTGCTGGCCGGGACGATGTTCCGGGGCCAGTACGAGGAGCGGTTGCGCGCGCTGGTAGCGGAGGCTTCCAACGATCCGAACATCATCCTGTTCATCGATGAACTGCATAATCTCATTGGACAGGGCAGCTCGATGGGATCGGCGATGGATGCGGCGAACATGCTCAAGCCCGCACTGGTTCGCGGCGACTTCCGCGTCATCGGAGCAACGACCGACAACGAGTACGATCGGTGGGTCCGCGGCGATCCGGCTCTCGAACGCCGGTTCCAGCGGATCGTGGTGCGCGAGCTCGACATTGAGCAGTCGATGAGCGTGCTGCAGGCGCGCCGGGAACGGCTGGAGCGCCATCATGGTGTCGCTATCTCGGATGACGCGCTGCTGGCCGCGGTGCGGTTGAGCGACCTGTTCGTTACCGATCGTGCGAGGCCAGATCGGGGCATTGACGTACTGGATGAAGCGTGCGCTCACGTGCAGGCGCGCGCGAACTATCCCGAGCCATTGGCAGCGAGGCTCGTCGAGCGGCGCACACTCGAGCGTGAGGCGGTGGCCGCCGCTCGACAGGAGGTTCGGCGGCCGGAACAGGAGCGGGTCGAGGAGGATGATCCGATCGAGCGCTTTGCCCGCGACGGGTTCGCAGCCTTGCAGCGATTCGGTCTGGAGCTCGAAGCGGCATTCGCCGGAGCGCCGGATCCACAACCGGCTGCTTCGTCGCGCTCCTACGCCTCTCCCGCGCCAGCAGCCGTTCCTCTGGAACCGGCAGCCGATCGCCTGCGAAAGCTCGAGCGGGAGTTGCGGAGAATGCTGACCGAGGCAGGGATAGTGGTTCGAGGACACGATGTAGCGCGTGTGGTGAGCGCGGCCACCGGACAACGGGTGGAATGGCAGACGTGAGGCACATTGTCATAGTGTTGGTGCTGGGGCTGCTCGCGGCGTGTGGCGACCGGTCTGAAATCGATTACGACGGGCCCTACACGAGCGAAGTCCGCGAGGCGATGGGAAAGATCGAGCGGATCGCCGGAGTGCCTTTCAAGTCACCGCCCCGGGTCGCGACGCGAACGCGGGCGGAGCTGCGACAGATCTTCGAGCGGGAGTTCGAGGACAAGCAGGCGGAGCTGCTCCCACTCCAGCAGGCAGCCTTCCGGGTACTCGGCGTGATACCCGCCTCCCTCGAACTGCGTACGCTGCTGCTCGATTTGCTCGTTGAGCAGGTGATGGGCTTCTATCTTCCTGCAGACTCCACGTTGTACCTGGTCGACGATGCGCCCGCCATGGCGCGCAACTTTCTCATCACACATGAGCTGGTACACGCGCTGCAGGGCCAGTATCTGAATCTCGACTCGATTCAGCGCATCACGGGCGACGATGATCGGCAGCTCGCCGCCCAGTCGCTGCTGGAAGGACAGGCGCAGTTCGTTTCGTTTCGGGCGATGGGCCAGTTCGCTTCGGTCGAGCAACAGCGCGCTGCGATTCGCCGGAGCCAGAGCGAAATGCCGGAATTCGAGGCGGCGCCGTTGTTCGTGCAGGAGCTGCTCATTTTTCCCTACCTGAGCGGCAACGAGTTCGTCAGGCAGGTTCTGGACAGTCTCCCGGGCCCGATTAGTTTTGGCGACGCCATTCCGACGTCTACGGAGCAGGTACTGCACTGGGACCGTTATGCGGGCGAACGCGACAACCCGACGTTCGTGACACTGCCACCGCCGCGCAGTGGAACGGCGATCTACGACAACAACCTTGGCGAATTCGCCACCCGGCTTCTGCTGTTCATTCACTCGCGGGACCAGGCAGCCGCGGTATCGGGCGCGGAGGGGTGGGATGGCGACCGGTACATGGTCGTTCGTACCCCGCGTGGCGACGGCGTAATCTGGCTCACGATCTGGGATTCGACGGTCGAATCAGCGCAGTTCGGCACCGCGATGCGAAAGGCGATCGACAGACGCTACTACAGTCCTGGCGCGACAGAGCTGCCTGACGGCGGTACCAGCTTCACCGGCGAGGGTCGCGCCCTGCGACTGTGGGGCGGCGAGGTGGCAGGCCGTGCGGCCGTGCTGTACGTGGACATGCCGGAAGGCGAGCGGACGGATCTGGTGGACCTGGGAGCGGTGGGACTTGAAGAAAGGAAATAGGAATTAGG
>JBPCLX010000104.1:0-5303 GCA_051002815.1 Gemmatimonadaceae bacterium | reverse complement strand
TCACCGAAGACCCGCTTGATGGCCCTCGTCTCCGTCACATCATTGAGAGGGGTGGAACTGCCGTGGGCATTGATGTAGCCGATCTCCTCCGGATTCACCCGGGCATCGGAGAGCGCGCGCTGCATCGCATAGGCGGCCATGCTCGCATCAGGTCGAGGCGCGGTCATGTGGTGAGCGTCGTTCGACGATCCGAAGCCGAGGATCTCAGCGTAGACAGGCGCGCCGCGGGCAAGTGCTCTTCCACGTTCCTCGAGCACCAGCACGACGGCGCCCTCACCCATTACGAATCCATCGCGATCGCGGTCGAATGGACGGGAAGAAGCCTCGGGCTCGTCGTTACGCGATGACATGGCGCGAATGATCGAGAACGCGCCGAAGCAAAGGGGTGAGAGCGGCGCCTCGGCGCCGCCGCAGAGCATGACGTCGGCATCGTCGTCCCGGATGGCTCGAAAGGCGTTGCCGACGGCGATCGTTCCCGAGGCGCAGCTCATCGCGTTGGTGGAATTGGGCCCTTGCACGCCGAGGTCGATCGCAATGTTGCAGCTCGACGCGCCGCCGAACACCATCAGCGCCAGACCGGGATCGACGTGCCGGAGCCCGTGCTGGAAGTAGACCTGGCATTGCGACTCGGCGAATCCGACGCCACCTAGCGCGGTACCCATGTTGGCGCCGATGCGCTCGCGCCGCTCGCGCTCGAGTACCAGCTCGGCGTCGGCGACCGCCAGCCGGGCAGCGGTGACCGAGTACTGGCCGAACAGATCCAGACGCTTGGCCCGCTTGCGATCCAGAAAGTCGGCCGGATCGAAGTCCCGTACCTCAGCCGCATTGTGGCTACGGAACTCGCTGGGATCGAAGCGCGTGATGGAGCGCACCGCCGACCGCTGGGCGAGCATACCTTCCCACATTCTCTTCCGGGTGATCCCGATTGGTGTCACCGCTCCGATCCCCGTCACCACCACACGCCGCCGATCCATACACCCTCCTACACGTTATGCATTGGGCGCGCTCGTACGAGAGCGCCCTCGACCACCGCGGCCAGTCCGGCCAATGTACGAGAGGCAATTCCATGCACGAATACCGGGCCGATGACGAGCACCGCTGCCGGAACGCCGATCAGGGGCCAGCGCGGCCCGTCCCACGCATGTACCAGCCGCACGTGAGTGCCGCCGTCGCGCTCCGAAAATCCCCATTCCACATCCATTCCCGTCGTCACACCGCCGGTGTGGCGGAACCGCACCGCCGGCGCGCCGTGATCCACTAGCATCTCCGACCGCCACCAGGTCGGCCAGTTCAGCGGACCAAAGGGACGGTTGGCCGCCATCTCCACCAGCCCGCCACCGCCGGCGTCCCTGCGGTTGAACCGCACGTAGCGGTAATGGGCAAGGTGCGCAGGCCATTCCTCGACGGCGCGCACCAGATCGAAAACGGCGCGCACCGGCGCGCGGACGAACAGCTCATCCACCGTCTCCATCGCCCGGCCTAACGGCATAGGGCCGATTGGAGTAGCGTTCCGGGCGGCCGGCTTGCTTTCTATACTCATCACACCTCCGTTGGTGACCAGGCGGAGGCGATGCGGAATCCGGCGCGGGTCCGGGTCGTCGCATCGCGGCCGGTCGCGCTCCGCACCAGCATCCGCAGTTCGGGTACGGTGTAGCCGCGCAGCACCGACACCACTCCGTCGTGCCGGCTCACCGGGTGAAAGAAGAGCGGCCACGAGGCGAGCCAGATTCCCGCCGCGGCCAGCCAACTGCGACGCAGATCGCTGACGATTACGCACCGCCGAGCCACGCGGTCCATCTCCTTGAGCAGCGCCGCCGCCTTTTCATCGTCGAAATGGTGAAGGAGCTGGGAACAGATCACCACGTCCACCGACCGCTCGCGAAAGGGCAGGGCCAGCGCCGTGGCGCGCACCATCGGCAGCTCCGGCGACACGACGGCGAGCGCGAGGGCGTGACTGGACTCCAACCCGATCGTTCGGAGGGGTACTCCTGTCCGCAAGGCCAGTTCGCGGGCAGCGGCCGGGACATCACCCCATCCGGTACCCACATCGAGCACCGTCAACGGGGATCCGCCGGCATTTGCCAGCACGCACTCAAGCTCACGCATAACAGCGCGGCGCCCCCCGAACAATGCGTTGGCGCGCGCTACGTCAGCCAGCGACCGCCTTACAACCTTGGCGTCGGTTGCCGGGTCATCCAGTATCTCCCTCCCGCGACGCCGCGACGGCACCAGCCAATCCCCCATCCTAGCGCTCCAGTTCCGCATAGCCACCGCGATAGTAGAGCAGCGGGCGCGAATCACCGGCGGCCGCGCCGACCACCCGTCCCACGATAATGCTGTGATCGCCGCCAGCATACCTTTCCTCGAGCACACATTCCAGGTGAGCCAGGGCATCGGTGAGGAGCGGCGCGCCCGTTGCCGCGCGTGCAAAGCCCAGCCCGTCGAACCGCGTGTCGTCAGGCGGCTCGGCGAACCGGCGCGAGATCATCTCCTGGTCGGCGGCGAGCAGACTCACGGCAAAGTGCTCCGCGTGTTGCAGCAGCTCGTGCATGCGTGTTGTCCGGTCGATGCACACCAGCACGAGCGGCGGATCCAGACTGAGCGAGCAGAATGCACTGGCGGTCATCCCATGATCGGTGTCGCCGTTCCGGACCGTCACCACGGTGACGCCGGAGGCGAAGCGGCCCAGCACGCTGCGAAAGGTCGCTTGGTCGACGGACATTACGCTCCGGATGGCGAAACGGGGACATCGGCCGGTGCCCCCGCTTTCGATAAATGGTGTGGCGCAACCGCGAGCGCCAGCATGGTCAGGGCGAACGGTACGGAAAGCACGGCGGATGGTGGGACGAAGTCTCCGGCCACGCCGACGATCAAATCTGCCAGGGCTTTGCGACGGCGCATTGCACGCACTGCGCCATTCAGAATCGTCGGCGCGCCCACCGCCATCCCTACGAGCCTCTCCACCCGCCACTTGCCTGCGAAGGCACGGTGCCGCGCCTCGTGATAGCGTTGAAGCGCATCGGAAGCCGCGCCCTCGCTGGTGGCCTCCAGTGCAGCCACGATGAAGGGCGCGAGCATCTCTCCCCCGCGTAACGCGGCGAAAATCCCTTCGCCGGTGAACGGGTCGAAGAAATCCGCCGCATCGCCAACGAGCGCTGCGCCCGGGACCCAGCTGCTACGCGCCCGCGACGCGAAGGGCCCCGTGGCACGTACGGGCGTGTCGCGTTCGGCTCCAGCAAACCGCGCGCGAAGCGCGGGATCACGCTCGATCCTGTCTTCCATGAGCGACAGCGGATTGCCACGCCACGCCCGCATCACGGTCGCCGGCACGACCAGGGCGACGTTGGTGAGCCCTCCGCCCACCGGTGCCAGGCCGAGGTAGCCGTCGGAGGAGACGTGCATTTCGCCGTAACACGACATGCCGTGCACCCCGCGGAAGTGGGTTACGAGCGCAATGCGTCGTGGAACGCGGGCTCGCCTTGCGAGACCCAGTCGCGCGGCCACCACGGAGCGCAGCCCATCGGCGCCAACGATCAAGCGCGCCGGGAGCTCCGCGTGCGCACCGCTCTCTAGCCGCGCGAGGACTCCGCAGACCCTTCCACGCGCGTCTCGCCGTACATCCACCACTTGCACGCCTTCTTGCACCCATGCGCCGGCAGAGCGCGCGCGATCGAGCAGAATGGCGTCGAGCACCGTCCGACGAAGGGCCAGGCCGCGGTCTCGATAGGCGGGATACCCGTGGCTGGCCGCGAAGTCCCCCTGCATGACCTCACCGTTGGGCGAGCGCACACGCATGCCGGCCAGCTGTGCCGCGCCCGCATCTTCGACGGAGTGCAGCGCTCCCATCGCATCGAGCAGTCGCGATGCTTCGGGGCTCAGGTACTCGGAGCAGGGCTTGTCGCGGGGGAAGTGCGCTCTATCGAGCAGGCTTACGTTCACCCCAGCCCTGGCCAGGGCCCAGGCGGTGAAGGCGCCGGCCGGCCCTCCGCCCACTATCAGCACATCGTCTGCCCGCTGCGTCACGAAACCGCCCTCGACAGGCGCTGAAAGATTCCCATGTAGCGCCAGTGTGGACGCGGGAGCCGCAGCAGCGAAGCGGTGCGCGTGAGCAGGGGCAGTACCGGCGACCGCGAGTCGGCAGAGAACATGAATCGGGGGTGATCGCCAGCGAAGGCGCGCAGCCGCTTCACCGCTCGCGCTAACGGCAGCGCGGATGCATGATAGAAGGTGGGCACGAGCAGCGGATCGTCAGGCGCTATCACGCCGTCATCGATTGCGATTCGTTGCAGCTTGGTGCCGGGATACACCCGCACGCCCACAGTGATGTAGACCGCATCACCGCGCTCCAGCCGCCATGCGGCGAATCGAAGAGTCTCTTCCAGAGTCTCGTCGGTCTCGCCAGGCCCGCCGACGAGAAAGATCCAGAGGACGCCGATACCCGCCGCCTCCACATCGCGGGCTACCGTGCGAACCTGATCGGCATCGAACCCCTTCTGCAGCCGCGCCAGTACGGTATCGCTGGCGCTTTCGGCGGTTATTCCCAGCCAGCGGAACCCCGCGCGTCGCATCGCGGCCAGCAGCTCCGGCGGCGCGTTGGCCGGCGTGAAATTGGTCGTATCGAGTTGGGCGTGCAGACCGCGCCTGACGATTGCTTCGCACACCGCGGTCGCGTGGCGGGAGGGCGCGTTGAAGGTAGAGTCGACGAACTCGAAGTGACGCACACCTTCGTTCCGGTGGAGTGCTTCCATCTCGTCGACGACCCCTTCGGGATCGCGCAAGCGGTAGCCCCAGCCCTCGACGTTGAGATAAGTGCAGTAGACGCACTTGAACACGCACCCGCGCTTGGTCTGAATGGGCACCGTGCCGCCGTGGCGCTCGTAACGCCTGAGATCCAGCCAGCGCGACTGGCTCGAAGGCGGAAGTGCGTCCAGGTCGGCGCCTCCCCCCGGTGGGGCAAGACGCGCTCGTCCGTCGACCCGCCTCACGAGTCCCGGAATGTCCCCTGGATCGCGGCCGGCGGCCATCGCATCGACCAGCGCGACCGTGGCCCGCTCACCATCGCCGGCCACCGCGTGTTCCAGATCCAGCGCTTCGAGCAGCGACTCGGGCGCAACGCCGAAGGCGGCGCCCCCGGCAATCACTCGCGCCCGCGGCGCGGCTGCCCGCAACGTCTCGAGGATCTCCGCCGCTTCCGGCGTATAGTGTCTAAGTGCTACGAAATCGCTGTTGTCGATGTTGCGGATCCCGACGCCGATGACGTCGGGGCGTGCCTGACGAACCGCGCGCCGCGCGGCCGCGTGCGG
>JBPCLX010000103.1:0-4304 GCA_051002815.1 Gemmatimonadaceae bacterium | reverse complement strand
CATGCCCGCGCGCACGGCATGGCGCTGTTTCGCGTCGCCGATGGTCGTGCGGCATGGACGCGCAGCGCATGGGGCGGTCCGAGCGCGCCATCGTGGATTCCCGAGTTCATGCTGGAGCTCGCCGGCCTCGGGCCGGCAGGAGACGTGAGGTACGATCTGATCCAGGCCGGACACGCTGGCAAGGTGCTCGAGCGTCTCACGCCAGGCCAGCCGAGCGGATCCTAACGCAGGGGAGACAGCATGGCGCAACGTGATGCGATGGATGTGCTGCAGGCGTGGGTGGAGGATTTCAATGCCGTTGCTCGCCCGGCCCTGCCGCTGTCGTCAGGTGGAGAAGCGGGCGGGGCGCAACTCCGCCTGCGGCTCGATCACGCGGACGGCAAGGTCTCGATTCTGCATCTGGTCGCGATAAATGAGGACGGCCGCCCAACGATTCGCGTTCGGCGCTTTGATGGGACCCTGCCCGATACCGTAGTGCAAGCGGGCCTGTGGGCGAGCGGTGAGTTGGGGCGGGGGCCGCGATCGGAGTAGGATGCTCGACGGCTCTGTCGCCGGCTCGTTTCGCCGCCTTCAGGGTACCAAAGCAGCGACAGGAGATGTCGTTTCGGACAAGGAGTCAACGTGTTACGCATTGTTCAGATCAGAACGACCAATCGCGCCAGCGCAATCGCGCTCGGTATCGCCGCCGTCGCCATTGGTGGTGTGTTCTTTGTGTTTGGCCTCATGCTTCTCCTCGGCCTGGCCGCCGTCGGCACAGTCGTCGGGGCGGGGCTGATCCTGTACCACCGGCTGACGGGTCGGCTGCCGGGCTTTCTCCGCGGCAAGAGCAAGCCCTCACGCTCGCTACACCCCGAGCTCGAGGTCTTCGCCGCGGAACCACGTGCCCGCAGCGAGCTCTCCCCGGAAATTTCCGACACACCGCCAATCGACCGGGAATGACAGGCGCGGGAGATGCCACCGCGGCGGCCGCTCGCGATAGGCAGAATCCCTGATTTGCCTGACTACCCGCCGCCAGATAGAAAGTCGGAGCCTTGATCAATCGCCCGACGACCAGCAGAAGCATGCCGAAGAAGATGGGAGGATTTCGTGTGGCAGTCTGCAGCGCCTCGAGCGGTGTCATACCCGCTCGCTCCACCAGCAGTCGAAGCTCCTCGTGCAAGCTGAAGCAGGGGAAAATCAGGGGCACCCCCCCGAAGTCGGAGCCTGCCAGGAAGCGTACGCCCTCCTCATGAAGCAGGCGGAGATCAGACATTTCCTGCCGCAGGTGCGCATCCCAGTTCACTGGCGGCTCGTGCTCAGCAGCCTCGAGCGCACCACGCCAGTTCCTCAGGATCATCGGCGGCAGGTATCGGCGACGAGCATCGACCTGGTTCAATGAGTCCATCACCACCGCCTGTGCTGTCTGCGCAGTGGGGCCCCCCGGTACGTCAATGCAGTTACAATGGTCGGAGCAACGGGGGGGGCGCCCTGCCACGCGGCGCGTGTCACCCGCACCGTCCCCCGAGCGGCAGCCGGAGCAGGACGGTCGCACTGGGCCGCGTGGCGGGAGCGATCGATCCGTCCGGGCGGAACCGCCGCACCTCGCTGCTCGCGACGTAGTGCAGCGTGTCGCCATCGAGCACGCCAGTGGTCGGCGCATCGTGGGCGGGATGGCGCTGCTCCAGGATTTCCCCCGCGAGGACGCCGCTGCCTGACGCGTCAAGCTGCAGCCAGAGCACGCGAGTGAAATCCGGTAGCGCCTGAATGGCCACGAGCCCATCGCGACAGGCGTAGAGGCCGTCGATGCCCAGCAGCGGCACGGCCCGTGGATGCGTGAGGCGCGTCGCGCGGCCGGTGCTCCGGTCCCAGACGGTGATTCCCTCCATGTGGGCGACGTAGAGCCGCCGCTCATCTGTCGAGAGCGCAATGCCATTGGGTGCACTGAACGCCGCATGCGGCACCGGCAGCGCCAGCAGCGCATCACTCCCCGGCGCCAAATGGAAAACCTGCGATGACTCGATGTCGGTCAGCCACAGCGCTCCGGACGCTGCGATGGTGAGATCGTTGAACACGTGCGCCCGCCCGTCGCGTGGCGAGGAGATCCGGCGAATGATTCTCCCGGTCGCGACGTCGATCTGCAGCAGCGTGGCGCTGTCACGGGGCACGCGTTCTCCCTGTGCCTGCGGGGATCCGCCGGCCGCGTCGTCAGGCGTGGCACCCGCCGCCGAGGGGCGAGCGGGGTAGCGCATCGCGACCCAGAGCGTCCCGTGCGCGTCGAGCTTGAGGCCGATCGGCTGGCGGTCGTCCGCGCCGGGCACGAGCGGCAAGGTGGAGCCGTCGCGGTCGACACGGAGGATCGCGCCCGTGCCCATCGATCCGGCGATCCAGCCGGGACCGCCGTCGCGCGCGGGTGCGAGCGCGATGCTCTCGACCAGCAGGTCCGGTCTGTTCAAGACGACGGCCGTATCACTGCGGATCACCGGAGCCGCACGTTCGGCGAGTTGGGTGAGGAGCACGCGGCGAGGCCCGGTGGCGGTGAGCCACTGGCCGAGCACTGAATCCTGCGCCAGCGGACGCATGACACCGACTTCCGCCAGGCGCGCCAGTGCCGCCTCGGCGCCCGTGGAGGCGCCGGTCCGCAGCCGCGCGCGGGCGAGGTACAGGAGCAGGGTGGGGTGCGTCGGGACAAGCGCATCGGCACGCTCCAGATAGTCGATGTGTCGGGGTAGATCCCCGCCCCCGAGTGCCTTCAGCGCATTGGCGAACAGCCTGACGAGCGGCGGCCCCTCGGGCACGACGGCCTGCGCTACGACGGGGGCCGGAGGCGTGACGGTCGAAGGTGCGGCTGCGGTACCTGCCGGCCGTCCGCCCGAACAGGCGAGGAGCGACACGGCGAGCAGTGCGTACCGGTGGCGCACACCAGTGCGCCAGTGCGTGAGGCGATCGAGAACCGAGGTCATGTTCCGGCCATCCTGAGCCTCACTCACCGCCGTGAGGACCGTCGCCCCGACCAGGGCCAGTCCGGCACCCCGATTCCTCGTCCATTCGCCTCACGCATGCATTCCTCCTCGAAGTGGTACCAGTGAGCCGCTGAGGCATGCATGATGGCACGTTCGGCCGAACGTTCCCATCGTTTTGGGACGGCCGTGGGATGTGGGCGGGCGAACGGTGGACTCGCTGCGGCAGACGGTGGGCTGGCCAGGGGCTGGCGTGCGACTGTCCTGACGTCCAGGGCGGCGAATCGTCAGGCGCGGAGCCGCAGCGCCGTCTGGACCGCCACGCGATAGGTGCGTCCGCTGGTCAGGCGTGACGCGTTGCGCATTGTTCAGATCAGAACGACCAATGCCCCAGTGCAATCGCGCTCGGTATCGCCGCCGTCGCCATTGGTGGTGTATTCTTCGTGTTTGGCCTCATGCTTCTCCTCGGCCTGGCCCCCGTCGGCACAGTCGTCGGCGCGGGGCTGATCCTGTACCACCGGCTGACCGGCCGGCTGCCGGGCTTTCTCCGCGGCAAGCGCAAGCCCTCACGCTCGCTACACCCCGAGCTCGAGGTCTTCGCCGCGGAACCACCTGCCCGCAACGAGCTCTCCCCGGAAATTTCCGACACACCGCCAATCGACCGGGAGTGATGGGCGCGGGAGATGCCATCGCGACGGCCGCTCGCGATAGGCAGAATCCCTATTCCGAGACGACGCGCATGAGCTGGCCGCACACCCACGCCCCGTATGTGCCGATGGCATAGCCCAGCACCGCCAGCAGGACCCCAACCGGCGCAAGGCTCGGATGAAATGCCGACGCAACCACTGGCGCCGACGCCGCACCTCCCACATTTGCCTGACTACCCACCGCCAGATAGAAAGTCGGAGCCTTGATCAATCGACCGACGACCAGCAGAAGGAGCGCGTGGAAACCAAGCCACACCGCGCCGAGCGCAAACAGCCCCGGCCGCTCGACGATTGCGGTTATGTCCATCGTCATGCCGATCGTCGCAATGAGCACGTAGAGCATAGCCGTGCCGATCGTCGATGCTCCCACCCCCTCCAGTTCGCGAGCTCGCGTGAACGACAGCGCCAGGCCCGCCGTCGTCGCGAACACCACGAGCCAGAAGAACGAGCTCGTAAGGCTCAGCCGCTCGAGGCCCGGCGAGACGCGCCCTAGCCAGGCGGCCAGCGGATCGGCGATCAGATGCGAGAGACCCATGAATCCAAAGCCAACCGCGAGCACGATCATGATATCGGGGAGCGCGGGGATACGTGCGTGACGTTCGCGAAATTCGGTGACCCGAATACGCAGATCATCGATCGCCGAAGTGTCGGCACCGAGCTT
>JBPCLX010000102.1:0-11491 GCA_051002815.1 Gemmatimonadaceae bacterium | reverse complement strand
GTGCAGTTGCCGCTCCGCCGATGAAGGGATGGAGCGCGCTCCGGACGGCGCTCGCGTTCGTCATCCTGGTGGTTCTTCACTACACGCTGCGGCCGATGCTGGCGTGGCGCGCGGAGCCGGATTTTCTGCTGATTGCCACGTTGCTCGTGGCCATTCGCGTGCGTCCTGGTACTGCGGCGCTGTTAGGATTTGCGCTGGGACTGATTTCCGACTCTCTGACGGTTCATGCGTTCGGTGCCGGCGCGCTGGCATTGACGCTGGTTGCGTTCGCCGCTTCATGGCTCAAGGCCGTGTTTTTCGCCGACAACGCCGCGCTGAACGCGTTCTTTTTCTTCGTTGGCAAATGGGCGTTCAACACTATCTATTTGATAGTGGAACACCGCTTTACCGGTGGGGAACTGGTTGCACGGATCTTTGTCTGGTCGGTGCTATCGGCGGCGGTCACGGCATTCATCGGGTTGGCCGTTCTGCTCATCCTTAGGCCCATTCTGCGACCTTCGACATCATGAGCTTTCATCCGAACGACATCGCCCGTCGCGCACGCGGAGCAACGGCGGCGGTCGCGATCGTATTCGGCGTCTTCGCGAGCGCCTTCTTCCGCACGCAGGTGCTGCATAACTCGCAGTACGCGCTGCGTTCGGAGGAAAATCGGCTGAGCGAGGTACCGATCCCGGCGCCGCGCGCGGTCATCTACGACAAGCGTGGGCAGATCATCGCCGAAAACGTGCCCGGATATTCGGTTTCGCTACTCAGTCCGAGCGTCGACTCGCTTCGCGCGTCGCTCGCGCGGCTCGCAAGGCTGGTTGAACTCGATTCCTCGAGTATCGAGTCGGTGGCGCGCCGGTTCATGCAGGCTCAGAACCGGCCGACGGTGATCTTTTCAGACGCGACATTCGATCTCATCTCTGTTCTCGAGGAGAACCGGATCGACTTTCCCGACCTGATCATCCAGTCCGCGCCCAAACGCATCTATCCCGACGGCCCCGCCGTCGCGGCGTTCGTCGGCTACGTAGGCGAAATCACGGAAGGAGAGCTGGCGCTGCCGGAGTACGACAGTTACAAGGCGGGCCAGCAGGTAGGTAAGGGCGGACTGGAGCGGCAGTACGAATCGGTGCTGCGCGGCCAGGAAGGCAAGCGGTTCGTTGAAGTCGACGCACGCGGACGCGTTGTACGGGAGGCGGGAGCGCGCGATGAGCTGCGTCCACGCCAGCCGCCGCCGCTGTACACCAACATCGACCTCGATCTTCAGCGTTATGTGGCGTCGATGTTTGGGGACTCGGTGCAGGGAGGGCTGCTCGCGCTCGACCCGCGAACCGGTGAAGTACTGGCATTGCACAGCGCGCCCAGCTTCGATCCGAACCGGTTCATCGGCGGTATTCGGACGGAGTACTGGAATGAGCTGATGAACGATCCGCGGCGGCCTCTCTACAACAAGGTGTTGCAGGGGAAGTATCCCCCCGCATCGACATTCAAGCTGGCCACGGCAACGATCGGCATGGATCTGGGAGTCGTCGGGCTGGACTCGCACATGCCCGTCCCTTGCTCCGGCGGCTATCTGTACGGCAACCGCTATTTCCGTTGCTGGAATCGGCAAGGGCATGGCTCCCTCCCGCTCTCGCGCGCGATCGCGGTGTCATGCAACGTCTATTTCTACCAACTCGGGCTCAAGATCGGGCTTGCCCGGCTTCTCGCCGGCGGAATAGAGCTCGGATTTGGCGATCGCTCGGGGATCGACATTCCCAACGAGCACCGTCCGACGTTTCCTAACGCCGTGGAGTACTACAACCGTCGTTATGGACCGCGCGGCTGGAGCAGCGCGGTCGTGCTGAACCTGGCGATCGGTCAGGGCGAAAATCAGCAGACGGTGGCGAGCGTCGCGCGCTTCTACTCCGCGATGGCAAACGGCGGACATGCCGTCACCCCGCACATTGCGCGGTCCGAACCTGAACGGGTTCAGATCCTGAAGCTCACCGAGGCACAGGCGAAAGGGCTGCGCATGGCGATGTCCGAGGTCGTCACCGCGCGCGGCACGGCAGGCAGCGCGGCAATCGAAGGTGTCGTGCTGGCCGGCAAGACGGGTACGGCTCAGAACTCCACCGATCGCCTGCGCGACCATGCCTGGTTCGCCGGATTCGCACCGGCTGAGGACCCGACCATTGTCGTCGCCGTGATGGTCGAGTTCGGAGAGCATGGCTACATCGCGGCCCGCATGGCATCCAGAGCCATTTCGTTCTATCTGAAAGCCAAGACCGCCGAGCTGGCGAACACGGACGGATAGTGATCCGGCGGCACGTAGCGGATAAGCCGCTCATCGGCATCGCGCTCCTGCTCGCCGCATACGGAGTGGCGATGGTGTATTCGGCCGGGCAGACGGACGTCGCCACCGTCGCTACGCACGCCTGGCGCAGCCAGCTCGTCTGGATCGCCCTTGGCATAACGAGCGCGTTCGTCGTGAGCCGGGCGAGCGTCCGCTTCATCGAGTGGGCGACGACTCCGGTATACCTCCTGAGCGTGCTGCTGCTGGTCGTCACCCTGGTTTTCGGTTCGGGTGCCGGTACCGCCGCCAGCGTGAAGGGATGGTTGACGATAGGCGGCATCCGGCTCGGCCAACCTGCGGAGTTGGCAAAGCTGACCGTGGTGCTGATGCTCGCGCGAGTGCTCGCCTCGCGACGCGAACCGGTGCGATCGCTGCTCGACCTGTGGAAGCCCGCCCTCGTGGTTGGACTCCCCTGGGTGCTGATCATGGCGCAGCCCGATCTCGGTACCGGCATTGCCTTCATCGGCATCTTTTTCGGGATGCTGTTCTGGTCCGGCGTCAGGCTTCCGCTGCTTCTCCTGATAGCAAGTCCGGCGCTGAGTCTCATCCTGGCGTTCAGCTCGTGGTACTGGGGCGCGTGGTTTCTGCTGCTGCTCGCGCTCGTGATCTGGTATCGCCCATATCTGATTGAAGGGGTCGTGATCGTTCTGGCCAACCTTGCCACTGGTGTAGTTGCACCACTGCTGTGGCAGACGCTGGCTCCCTATCAGCGTAATCGCCTGCTCGTCTTTCTCGATCCGAGCATCGATCCGCGCCACACAGGGTGGCACGTCATCCAGTCACAGGTGGCTATTGGATCGGGTGGCTGGCTCGGCAAGGGGTTCACCGACGGCACGCAAAAACGTCTCGCTTTCCTGCCGGCGCAACACACCGACTTCATTTTTTCGGTGGTGGGAGAGGAGCTCGGCTTCATTGGTGTCACCGTCGCGTTGAGCCTGTTCCTGGCGCTGCTGATCCGCTCGGTAACCATTGCCGGCCGGGCCAACGATTCGTTCAGCAGCCTGGTGGCATTCGGCCTCGCCACAGGGTGGCTGGTGCACATCATCGTGAACATCGGCATGACCCTGAACCTGATGCCGATTACCGGCATTCCGCTGCCATTCTTCAGCTATGGGGGCTCGTTCATGCTCGCCAGCTGGCTGGCTGTAGGACTGCTGCTCCGCATTTCGAGTGAAGGCCGGGGCGGGATAACTCGGGGGAGTATGAGGGTCTAGCAGCTGCGAGAAAAGCGGGAAAGGGGAAATGGGAAACGGGAAAGGTGCCCCATTTCCCATTTCCCATTTCCCATTTCTCGCTTTCACGGTCCTTCCCCGAGCTTCCCCAAGACGCCACATTAAGCCGCTATGGCTTGGTTTCGAAAAGAAAAGAAGCCGCGGCAACCCAGGCGCGACCGCCTCGAGATTCCCGCCGACGCGTGGGAGAAGTGCGAAGCGTGCGGCCATACGGACATCCGCCAGAACTTCGAAAAGAACCTGAACGTCTGCCCGGTCTGCGACTACCATCGCCGCATCCGGGCCGACGATTATGTGGCCATCCTGCTCGACGACGGATCCTGGGAAGAACTCGAGACGTCGCTCCGGTCGATCGATCCGCTGGGCTTTCCGGATTATCCCGGCCGATTGAGCCGCGCCATGGCCAATACCGGGGCGGACGATGCCGTGTTGTCCGCGGCCGGAACGATCGGCGGGCTGCCGCTCAACGTGGCGGTCATGGACTTCGCATTCATGGGCGGCTCGATGGGATCGGTGGTCGGCGAGAAGATCGCCCGTCTTGGACAACGATCCCTCGAGCGCAAACATCCAATGGTCATCGTCTCCGCGTCAGGCGGAGCGCGCATGCAGGAAGGGGTTCTCTCGCTCATGCAGATGGCCAAGACGGCGGCTATTCTCTCTCAGCTCGCCGAACGTCGCATTCCGTTCATCTCCCTCCTTACGAATCCGACGACTGGCGGCGTGAGCGCGAGCTTCGCAATGCTTGGCGATGCCATTCTCGCTGAACCGGGCGCGGTCATCGGATTCGCCGGGCCACGGGTGATCAAGCAGACGATTGGTCAGGACCTGCCCGAAGGTTTCCAGACGGCTGAGTTTCTGCTCGAACACGGGATACTCGATATGGTGGTGCACCGCCGGGAGTTGAAGCGCACGGTGGAGCAGCTCCTTCGCCACATGAGCGGCCAACCGGCCGGGGCGGGGTGGGTGTCGGCCTGACGAGTTACGAGCAGGCGCTCGCCGGGCTGTTCGCTCGCACCACCGGCGTCTGGAAGTTCGGATTGGAGCGCACCCTGGCGCTTCTGCACCGTTGCGGCGATCCCCAACGTGCCTATCCGATCTTTCACATCGCCGGAACCAACGGCAAAGGCAGCGTCGTCGCTACACTCGACGCCATGCTGCGCGGCGGTCCCTGGAAGGTCGGCCGTTATACGTCGCCGCACCTCGTGGACTTTACCGAGCGCATAGTGGTCGACGGTATGCCTATCGACCGGGAGTGGATCGTCGACTGGATCGTGCGGTGGACTCCGGAGGTGGAGCGGCTCGAGGCTACGTTCTTCGAGGCTACTACGGCGATGGCCTTCGTCTACTTCGCTGAACAGGGCGTGGACGTCGCGATCATTGAGGTCGGCCTCGGGGGCAGAACCGACGCAACCAATATCCTGACGCCGCTCGTTGCCGGCGTAACGTCGATAGGCCTCGATCATACCGAATACCTTGGCACAACGGTCGAGCAGATCGCCGCGGAGAAGGCCGGCATTTTCAAGCAGGGGCGTCCCGCGGTAATCGGCGAGCGCGATCCCGCGCTTGCCGACGTGTTGGTGGATCGTGCGCGCGCCGTGGCCGCGACGCCGATTCGCTCGCTGGTTCGTGAAGAAGTCCTGCGCGACGTGACGGTGACCGCCGCCGGTACATCGTTCACGATCGAGCGGGGGGATGGGAGCGAGCGACGGTTGCACACTCCATTGGTCGGAGCGCATCAGGCGGCAAATGCGTCACTCGCGTTGGCGATGCTCGAATCGGGCGGCGCACCGTTCAGCGGCGTACTGGATGCGGCGCCGGAGTTACTGGAACAGGTTCGATTGCCGGGACGTTTCGAACAGCGCGGGCATTTTCTCTTCGACGTATCGCACAATCCGTCCGGTTCCGCGGTACTGGCCGAGACTCTGGACCTCGTGAAGCCGCCGCGCCCGATCCACGCGCTGGTAAGCGTGCTGGCCGACAAGGACTGGCGCTCCATGCTCGCCGCGATCGCGCCGCACGTCGATGCGTTCACCCTGACGACTGCTCCCACGGCGCCGGCTGGACGTGTCTGGCCACTGGACAGCGCGGCGAGATACGCGGCAACTTTGGGCAAACCGGTCGTTGCCGAGCCGGACTTCGATCGAGCACTCGCGCGTGCTTCGGATGCACCGACGACGCTCGTTACCGGCTCGTTCCACACCGTCGGCGATGCAATGGCGCGCTTGCAGCACGATCCGCTGGCCGGGTAGTTTACTGGATGGCATTTCGCGCACTCCCCGGCTTCCGCGACTTCTATCCCTCCGAACTCGCGGAGCGCGCGCACATCTTCGCGGCCTGGCGCGACGTGGCGCGGCGATTCGGCTTTCAGGAATTCGACGGGCCACCGCTCGAGCCCCTGGAGTTGTATACGGCCAAGAGCGGCGAAGAGATCGTCGGCCAGCTCTACAACTTCGAGGACAAAGGGGGCCGCGCCGTAGCACTGCGGCCGGAGATGACGCCAACCCTGGCGCGCATGGTCGGTGCTCGCGCCAACGCACTGGCCAAGCCGGTTCGCTGGTTCTCCATTCCGCAGCTGTTCCGCTACGAACGGCAGCAGCGAGGACGGTTGAGAGAGCATTTTCAGCTCAACGTCGACATAGTCGGAGAGGCCGACGTGAGCGCCGACGCCGAGCTTCTGGCTGTCGCGATCGAGGTGATGCGCAAGCTCGGCCTGTCAGCCGCGGACGTGCGAGCGCGCATCTCGGATCGACGGGTGTTGCAGGCGATCCTTGCTGCGACGGGAATATCGGCCGAGCAGATGCCGGTGGTCTTTGCGATAGCCGACAAGCTGCAACGCGAGCCGCGAGATTCAGTGCTCGCCAGACTGCACGCCGCCGGGATAGGTGAACGCGAGGCGGCGGCGGTGCTCGAGGCGCTCGCCATTCACGACCTCGAGGAACTGCGCAACCGGTTCGCCGGCGACCCGGCGGTGCTCGAAGCAGTGGAGGGCCTGACGACGTGCATGCGCTACGTGCATGCGCTGGGCATCGGCGACTTCGTGCAGCTCGATCTCTCGATCGTCCGCGGGCTGGACTACTACACGGGGATCGTCTTCGAGCTGTTCGATGCGCGGGGCGAAATGCGGGCGATCTGTGGCGGGGGCCGGTACGATACCCTGCTCGGTGCGTTAGGTGGCGCCGATCTGCCTGCATTGGGGTTCGGGATGGGCGACGTGGTGCTGGGCGAACTGCTGCGCGAGCGCGGCCTGCTCGCTGATCTTTCGGAGAGACTCGATTACTGGGTGGCCGGAGCGGACGGAGTTCCCACCGAACGGGTAATGTGCATCGCCACTGAATTGCGGCGGCGGGGCCTGCGTGTCGAGTACGCGCTCCGCGCGCAGAAGCTCGGGGCGCAGCTGAAGGCGGCGGCCAGAGCGGGAGCGCTGAAGATGTGCATCCTTCAGTCGGAAGGCAGCGCGCAGGTCAGGCGGCTGAGCGATGGCCTCGAGCAGCCTGTCGATCTCGACGCCTTTCTGGACCACGCCGAAGCGCTGCACGATCTGGCGCTTCACGCGCACGTCGTGGACCCACACGATCCCTGGATGTTCGATGATGAGGAGACGGCGGAAACCTGATGGGCAATGGCTGACGACAAGAAGCTGACGCCGCGCGCAAAGGACTTCAGCGCCTGGTATAACGAGGTGGTGCTGCGTGCCGAGCTGGCGGACTATTCTCCGGTGCGCGGGTGCATGGTCATCAGGCCCGATGGATATGGAATCTGGGAGCGCATGCAGCGCGCTCTGGATGACATGTTCAAGGCCACCGGGCACCGCAACGCGTATTTTCCCCTTTTCATACCGGAGAGCTACCTCCGCAAGGAGGCCGAGCACGTAAAGGGTTTCGCGCCGGAGTTGGCGGTCGTGACGCACGGCGGCGGCAGGGAGCTGGAGGAGCCGCTGGTGGTTCGTCCCACTTCGGAGACGATCATCTACGCGATGTTCGCCAAGTGGGTTCAGAGCTACCGCGATCTGCCGATTCTGATGAATCAGTGGGCCAACGTCGTACGCTGGGAGATGCGTACGCGCCTGTTCCTGCGAACTCTCGAATTTCTCTGGCAGGAAGGCCATACCGCGCACGCCACTGCCGAGGAAGCGGAGGAAGAGACCCGGAAAATGTTAGGCGTGTATCGCGACTTCATGGAAGGGTGGATGGCGATGCCCGTCATCACCGGGGTGAAGACCGACTCGGAGCGGTTCGCCGGCGCGGTGCGCACGTACGCATGTGAAGCGATGATGCAGGACAACAAGGCGCTGCAGGCCGGCACTTCGCACAATCTTGGGCAGAACTTCGCCAGGGCCTTCGACCTGAAATTTCAGGCGGAATCGGGCGCCACCGAATACGCGTGGAACACCAGCTGGGGCGCTTCGACCCGCATGATCGGCGGCCTGGTAATGACCCACGGCGACGACAATGGACTGCGTATTCCCCCGCTGCTCGCGCCGATCGAATGCGTGATCATCCCGATCTGGCGGAGCGATGAGGAGCGTGCGCAGGTGCTCGAAGTCGCGTCGCGCCTGGAGCGCGAGCTGAGCGACTGGGAGCGCCGCGATCCGAATGCGCTGCGTATCAAGGTCGATGCGCGCGAGAATCTCAAGCCCGGCGCCAAGTACTACGAGTGGGAGATGCGCGGCGTACCGATCCGGGTGGAGCTCGGGCCGCGCGACGTCGCCGCCAACCAGGCGGTACTCGTCAGGCGCGACACGCGGGCAAAAAAGCCCGTATCGCTCGATTCACTCGGCGAGGAGATCGAGACGGTGCTCGAGCAGATTCAGGAGGACATGCTGGCCGCGGCACGAGAGCGCCGGGAGGCGAACAGCTACCGCGGCGCGATGACCTACGACCGGTTTCGCGGGATAATGGAAGGTCCAGGCGGATTCGTCTACGCCGGTTGGTGCGGCAGCGCCGACTGCGAAACGCAGATCAAGGAAGAGACCAAGGCCACCATTCGCGTGCTGCCTGACGAGGAATTCCAGTCGGCTGAGGCGCCAACGCAGTGCCTCAAGTGCGGGGCTGCCACCACGACGGAGGCGGTGTGGGCGAAGGCGTACTAGCCGCCGGCTTCTCGCGGGCCAACGGCGTTCTGACGTGCGAGAACGTGCCGCTCCCGCAGATCGTCGATGCAGTCAGCACGCCGGTGTACGTCTACAGCAGCGGCGCCATTCGCGAGCAGTACAACCGGCTCTCGTCGGCGCTTGCCGAGGTACCGCACCGCCTGCACTACAGCATGAAGGCCAATTCGAGTCACGCGATCCTGGCGCTTCTCAAATCGCTCGGAGCGGGCGTGGACATCGTGTCCGGGGGTGAGCTGTACCGCGCACTTAGAGCCGGCATGACCGGTGCCGACGTGGTGTTCAGCGGGGTGGGGAAGACCGCCGACGAGTTGCGTGAGGCGCTTGACGCCGGCGTTCTGCTCGTGAATGTGGAATCGGAAGGCGAGCTGCGGGTGCTGGATGCGGTTGCCGGTGAGCGGGGAGTACGTGCGCCGGTCGCGCTGCGCGTGAATCCGGAGGTAACGGTGAACAGCCCTCACCGGTACATACGGACCGGCGAGCGGGGGATGAAGTTCGGCATTCCGATCGACGAGGCGCCGGCCATGGCACGCCTGGCTCTGGCGCTGCCGAACATTTCGCTGGCCGGACTGGACATGCACGTGGGATCGCAGGTCTCGCTGCTGGATCCATATCGCGAAGGTACCGAACGGCTGCTGGAGCTCGTCAGGCAGGCGCGCGCCGACGGCGCACACGAGCTCGGGTACCTCGACGTGGGTGGTGGACTTGCCGTATCGTATCAGGATGAGGAGCCAATAGATGTCGACGCGTTTGCTGGCGTCCTCGCTCCCCTGGTCGCCGGCACCGGGCTGACCCTTCTGGTGGAGCCGGGACGTTATCTGGTGGGGAACGCCGGGGTGCTGGTCACCAGGGTGCTCTACCGCAAGCGCAGCGGCGGCCGGGATTTCATCATTACCGATGCCGGGATGAACGATCTGCTGCGCCCCTCGCATTACGATGCCTACCACCACATAGAGGCGATCGTTCCCCGCGAAGAAATCGGAACCTTCGACGTAGTCGGGCCGGTCTGCGAGAGCGGCGACTTCTTCGCGCTCGGCCGTACAATGGAGGCGGTTGAACAGGGAGACCTGCTCGCCGTACGATCTGCCGGCGCATACGGGTTCGCGATGACGTCCAACTACAACTCCCGGCGGCGTGTGGCCGAAGTGGTCGTCGACGGCGACCGATGGGCCCTCGCCACGGCGCGCGAAACGTACGCGGATCTCGTTGTCCAGGAGCGCACCAGGCTCGAATGGAGCGATAGCTGATGCGCATCGCGCTACTCGCGGACTCTCACGACCGGGTTCCTGCCATTCAGGCGTTAGGACAGCGCATTGCCGATGCCGGAGCCGGACTTGTTCTGCACGCCGGCGACTTCTGTTCGCCATTCGCCCTCAGGTCGCTCACCGAGCTCAATCCGGCGATGGCGGGTGTGTTCGGACGCAACGACGGCGACCACGAAGGATTGCGAGCCGAGGCCGCCCGCGCGGTGGGGGTGGAGCTGTACGAATCCCCTCACAGCGTAGAGCTCGAGGGCCGGCGGCTGCTGCTCGTGCACGACATCGGTGAGGTCCACGAACGCTCGCTCGAGGCGCACGACATCGTGGTGCACGGATGCAACCATGAATACGGAGTCACCAGTCTGGGACGCACGCTCGTGCTCAATCCGGGAGAGGCGTGCGGTTGGTTGTTTGGCGCGCCGACCGCCATGCTCCTCGACCTTCAGACCAACGAATGGGAGCTGATCCGCCTCGATGGCCCCGAATGGCGGCTATGACTGCGAGGGGCGAGGGGTGAGGGGGCGCTTGATCCGCGATCGCTGTAATGGCCAAACAACGTAGCGAGGTCGCCGGAGCGCGCCCGGAGCCGATAGACGCGCGCAGGACTGACGTACTACCGACGAAATGACCAGCCGCATTCTCATCATCGATTATGGATCGCAGTACACTCAGCTCATCGCACGGCGCGTGCGCGAGGCGCGGGTTTACAGCGAGATCCATCCAGCTACGCGGGACATCGGCTGGATCCGCGAATGGCAACCGACTGGAATCATCCTGAGCGGCGGCCCCAATTCGGTATACGGCGATAACGTCCCCACCGCGGATCGTGCACTGCTCGATGTCGCGCCCATCCTTGGCATCTGTTACGGCATGCAGCTGATCGCGCATCTCGAAGGCGGCGCGGTCGTGCGCGCCGGACGGCGCGAGTACGGTCGTGCCGAGCTGCGAGTGGAACGGGCGGCGCCGCTGTTCGCCGGCTTCGATTCCGGCGAAGCGACCCCGGTGTGGATGAGCCACGGCGACCACGTCGATACGCCGCCTGACGGTTACGAAGTACTCGCATCGAGCGAAAATACGCCTGTAGCGGCATTCCGGCATCGCGACCGCCCCATCTACGGGGTGCAGTTCCATCCCGAGGTCGCCCACACGCCGCGCGGCGCGGAGATCATCGCCAACTTCCTGTTCGCCATCTGCAAGGCGGAGCCTACCTGGACGGCCGGTACGTTCATCCAGGACGAGATCGATCGCATAACGAGCACCGTTGGGTCGTCGCAGGTGATCTGCGGATTATCGGGCGGTGTCGACTCGGCCGTCGCCGCGGCGCTGGTGCACCGGGCCATTGGCGATCAACTGACATGCATCTTCGTGGATACGGGACTGCTGCGCCGCCACGAGCGCGATCAGGTCGAACGGACTTTTCGGCTCCACCTCGGGATCAAGCTGATCGTGATCGATGCGGGAGACCGGTTCATCGACGCTCTCGCCGGCGTCAGCGACCCCGAGGAAAAGCGCCGCCGCATCGGGCACACGTTCATCGATGTCTTCGAGGATGCCGCGGCTGACGCCGGATCCGGCG
>JBPCLX010000101.1:0-9393 GCA_051002815.1 Gemmatimonadaceae bacterium | reverse complement strand
GGTCTGGGATTGTCCATCAGCCGGGAAATCGCCGGCTTGCTCCAGGGCGAGATTCGCGTGGAGAGCACGCCCGGGCACGGCAGCACGTTCACGCTGTTCGTGCCGGCCAAGCTTTCGGACAAGCCGCGCCAGTCGCACGCGCCGACCGATGCACAGTCACATCCCATGCGGATGAAGCCCGCGCCCGAGCCGCATTACGAACAGCGCACGACGCCGCGGCATTTCCCCGCCATCGTACCTGACGATCGTGAGAGCATCGAAACCGGTGACCGCACGGTGCTGATAATCGAGAACGATCTGAATTTCGCGAAGGTTCTGCTCGACATGGCGCAGGAGGCGCAGTTCAAGGGCATCGTCGCCGTCGATGGCGAGAGTGCGCTGGCACTCGCCCGCGAGCACATGCCGGATGCGATCACCCTCGACCTCGATTTGCCCGGCGGCGTCGACGGCTGGACGGTGCTCGACCGTCTGAAGCGTAGCGCCGACACGCGGCACATACCGGTCCACATCGTCAGCGGCTACGGCACGCGGCAACGCGGCTTGCGTGCCGGCGCACTTGCGTACCTCGAGAAGCCCGTGAGCAAGGAAGCGCTCGATGAGGCGTTCGGCCGGATCAGTGCGTTCATAGATCAACGCGTCAGGCACTTGCTGGTAGTGGAGGACGACGCAACCCAGCGCGATGCGATCGTTCAGCTGGTCGGTGACACCGACATCGAGATAACCGCCGTCGGCACCGCCGAGGAAGCGTTGGAGACGTTGCGCACGCGACGGGTCGACTGCATCGTGCTCGATCTCGGGATCGGCGACCGGAACGGTTTCCAACTGCTCGAGGAAGTGAAAGCCGATCCCGAACGCCGCGATCTGCCGATCATCATCTACACCGGACGCTCGCTCAGCCAATCGGAGGAGACCGCGCTGCGGCGTTATGCCGAAACGATCATCGTCAAGGACGTGCAGTCGCCGGAGCGATTGCTGGACGAGACGGCGCTGTTTCTCCATCGCGTGGAATCGCACCTGCCCGAAGAGAAGCGCCGCATGCTCGAGCAGCTGCACAGCGAAGAGGAGATATTCGCGAACAAGCACATCCTCGTCGTCGACGATGACGTACGGAACATCTTCTCGCTCACCAGCCTGCTCGAGCAGCACGGTATGGAGGTGCGTTACGCAGAGAACGGGCGCGACGCCATGAAATTGATGCAGAACGGCAGCGACTTCGACCTGGTTCTGATGGATGTCATGATGCCGGAGATGGATGGTTACGAGGCTACACAGCGCATTCGCGCGATTCCCGAGTACCAGTCGCTGCCGATCATCTGCCTGACGGCGAAGGCGATGAAGGGCGATCGTGAGAAGTGCATCGATGCCGGTGCCTCGGATTACATCGTCAAGCCGGTGGACCCAGAACAGCTGCTGTCCTTGATGCGGGTCTGGCTCTACCGATGACGCTGGCCGCCGCTCCGCTGACTTACGATCCAGAGATCGAGCGGATCGAAATCGCCTTGCTGATGGAAGGCATCTACAGGCACTACGGCTTCGACTTTCGCAGCTACGCATACTCGTCGATCCGTAGACGCGTCTGGAAGCGCATCGAAGCGGAGTCGCTGCCCTCGGTAAGCGCGTTGCAGGAACTCGTGCTCCACGATCGGCAGGCCATGGAGCGCCTCCTGCACGACCTGTCGGTCAACGTGACATCGATGTTTCGCGATCCGGACTTCTACCTGGCCTTTCGCCAGAAGATCATTCCGCATCTGCGCACCTTTCCTTTCGTGCGCATCTGGCACGCTGGATGCGCGACCGGGGAGGAAGCTTACTCGATGGCGATTCTCCTCCAGGAAGAGGGGCTGTTCGACCGGTCACGCATCTACGCCACCGACATGAACGAAATCGTGCTCAAACGTGCCAGGGAGGGGATCTTCCCGCTGGAGCGAATGCAGGAATACACGCAGAACTATCTTCGCGCAGGCGGCACGCAGTCGTTCTCGAAGTACTACACGGCAAAGTACGACGGAGCGCTGCTCTCTCGACATCTGCTCAAGAACATCGTGTTTTCGCAACACAACCTGGTGACCGACCGCTCGTTCGCCGAATTTCACGTCGTTCTTTGCCGCAACGTTCTCATCTATTTCGACCGGGCGCTGCAGGGAATCGTGCACGAGCTTCTGTTCAGCAGTCTGGCGACTTTCGGCGTGCTGGCGTTGGGAAGCAAGGAATCGCTGAAATTCTCGCCGAACGAATCGTGTTACGAGGTGCTCGATCTTTCCGCGAAGCTCTACCGTAAGGTGCTCTCCACATGTCCGGCATCGCCCTCATCGTGATTGGAACATCGTGGGGCGGGCTGGAGGCGCTAAGTGTGATAGTGCGCGGCTTGCCAGGCAGTTTTCCGATCCCGCTCGTTGCGGTTCAGCACCGGTCGCGCGACGCCCGGCCCATGCTGGCAGAACTGTTGCAGCAGAATACCGAGCTGACGGTGAGCGAGGCCGAGGACAAGGATTTCCTGTCGCCGGGGCGTTTGCTGCTGGCCCCGCCTGACTATCATCTGCTCATCGAAGATTCGTTCATCAGTCTGGATACCGACCAACAGGTGAAATACAGCCGGCCAAGCATCGATGTGACGTTGATCTCCGCCGCGGAGACGTACGGTGCGCGAGTCGCAGGCCTGGTGCTCACCGGCGCCAACGACGACGGCGCCGTCGGTCTCCGGCGAATCGCCGATCGTGGCGGCGTGGCGCTGGTCGAGGACCCGACCACGGCGACCAGTTCGGCGATGCCGGCCGCTGCCCTGCGGGCGGTACCGCATGCGAGAGTGCTTGCGCTCGCCGACATTCCCACCGCGCTCGTCAGGCTCGCCGCCGGCGAGCCCATGCGGAGGCGTGCGTGACAAACGACGATGGCGCAACCAGCATCCTTCTCGTCGACGATCGGGCCGACAACCTCATTGCACTCGAGGCTATTCTCGAGCCCCTCGGCGTCGGACTCGACCGCGCCATGTCGGGTGAGGAAGCGCTGCGCCAGCTGCTGTCGAAGGAATACGCTTGTGTAGTGCTGGATGTGCAGATGCCGGGGATGAACGGCTTCGAGACCGCACGTTACATCAAGGCGCGCGAGCGGACCAAGCACCTGCCGATAATCTTTCTGACCGCCATCAGCAAGGAAGAGCGTTATGTATTCGAGGGCTACGCCGCCGGCGCCGTCGATTATCTGTTCAAGCCTTTCGAGCCGGAGATCCTCCGCTCAAAGGTGAATGTCTTCGTCGACCTGAGCCGGAAGACGCGCCAACTCGAGCGGCAGGCACAGCAGATCCGGGAGATCGAGCGCCGAACGCTGGAAGTGAAGCATACAACGGAAATGGCGCAACAGGAGGCGTACAGCACGGAACAGCTGCGGCGCGTGAACGACCAGTTGCGGACCGCCAATGATGAGCTTCGCACGCGTCAGGCAGAGCTGGAACGCGCGATGGGCGCACGCAGCCGGTTCTACGCGTCGATGAGCCACGAGCTGCGCACTCCGATCAATGCCGTTCTCGGCTACACCACGCTCATGCTGGATGAGATCTACGGTCCGGTCACGCCGCGTCAGGCACAGAGCCTGACACGGGTGGTGAAGGCCGCCCAGCACCTGCTGGAGCTCGTCAATGATGTGCTCGACCTTTCGAAGATCGAGGCAGGACGCATCGAACTGCACGTCGAGACCGTCAAATTCCCGTTGGTCATTGAGGACCTGTTCGTATCGGTGCGCCCGCTGGCCGACGAGAACGGTGTCGAGTTGTCGGTGAGCCACCAAGGCGAGCCGTGCGGCATTTCGACCGATCCGCGCCGCGTAAGGCAGATCGTTCTGAACCTGCTGTCCAATGCCATCAAATTCGGCAACGGCAAGCCAGTCGAAGTCCGCACCGCAAGGCAATCCGACGGCGGAGTGGAGGTGCTGGTGCGCGACCAGGGGATTGGTATCGCCACGGAAAATCTGGCGCGCATCTTCGAGGAGTTCGTGCAGATCACCAGAAAGGACGAGCAGGGAACCGGCCTCGGCCTTCCGATCTCACGACGGCTCGCCGAGCTGCTCGGCGGCAGCCTCAGCGTCGAATCCGAGCTGGAGAAGGGGAGTACATTCCGACTGTTGTTGCCGAACGCGGTGAAACCGGGAACCATCGAGATGTCGCCTGATAGCGGCCTTGCGCGATCGCGCTCTCACGCCGAAACGGCGGAGCCGACGGAGGAGGAGCGCGGCGAGCACCACCACGCCAAATCGGGAAAGAGGAACCCTGCCCCCGAAAGCCGGGTTGTATAGGTTGCCGCCCGAACCGGCTGGCTGATCATCCCGCTCATTACGAAGCCATGCTGATAAGACGACCTCCTGACGTGGCTACGTCGGAAATCACTCCCGAAGGAGTGTACATCCGCCGACGCTCATTCCTGCGCATCACCGGCGCGGCGCTGCTGGCCGGGGCGATCGGTCCCGCGCTTGGCCCCGCCGCCTGCGCCGCGGAGGATCTGAACGACGACCGTTCCGCCGGCGGGGAGGTGGAACAGGAGAAGCTGACGCCGTTCGAGGAAGTCACCACGTACAACAATTTCTACGAGTTCGGCACCGACAAGAGCGATCCGTCGGAAATGGCGGGCAGCTTCAAGCCGCTGCCCTGGACGGTGCGGGTAGATGGCATGGTCGGCAAACCGGGCGACTACGCCCTGGAAGATTTCATCAAGCCGCACCGTGTCGAGGAACGAACCTACCGCATGCGGTGCGTTGAAGCGTGGTCGATGGTCATTCCGTGGAACGGCATTCCGCTGCGGGACGTGCTGCGCAGGGCGGTGCCGACGAGCGCCGCTCGTTATGTCGCATTTACCACGATAATGAGGCCTTCCGAGCTGCCCGGACAGCGCCGTCCGGTGCTCGACTGGCCGTACACGGAGGGTCTTCGGCTCGACGAAGCGATGCACCCGCTGACGATTCTCGCCACGGGTCTGTATGGCAAGACGCTGCTCAATCAGAACGGCGCACCGCTCCGGCTGGTGGTGCCGTGGAAGTACGGATTCAAGGGGATAAAGAGCATCGTGCGGATCACGCTGACCGACCGGCAGCCGGCGACGGCATGGAACAAGGCAGCGCCTAACGAATACGGTTTTTATGCCAACGTGAATCCCGCCGTCGACCACCCGCGTTGGAGCCAGGCGAAGGAGCGGCGGATCGGCGAGTTTCGCCGGAGGGACACCCTCGTGTTCAACGGCTACGCCGAGCAGGTCGCCTCGTTGTACTCGGGGATGGACCTGCGGAAGCTGTTCTGAGGGCGGGAGCCGATCGGCGACGTGCGCGTGTGAAGCAGAGCGAGGCGGGGGCCCCCCCCCAACCACAGCATACCGCGCCACCCGCCGCCGACCGCAACCATTCCCCCCCCACGAGGCGCGATCGCGCGCGGCGGATCGCGAAAGCTGCGCACCCATTCATCATCCTCGTTGCTCTCGTACCGGCGGCGCGCATCGTCTCCCAAATATTTCTGGGTGGGCTCGGCGCCAACCCGATCGAGGAGATTCAGCACCGTACCGGCGACTGGACGCTCAACTTCCTGGTGCTGACCCTTTCGATCACCCCGCTTCGCAGGCTCTTCGGCTGGGGATGGATAGTCCCGTACAGGCGCACCCTCGGGCTCATTGCATTCTTTTACGCAACGGCCCACCTGCTCAACTACATGGTGCTCGACCTGTTCTTCGACTGGGGCGAGATCGCGGAAGACATCATCAAGCGGCCGTACATAACCATCGGCATGGCGGCATTCGTCGCCCTCATTCCGCTTGCCGTCACGTCTACGAAGGGCTGGATCAAGCGGTTAGGGGGACGCCGGTGGAACCGGTTGCATCAGCTCATCTACCTCGTCGCGGTTGCCGGGACCATACACTACTGGCTCTCCGTGAAGCAGGACATCGCCATACCGCTCATCTACTCCTTGCTCTTCAGTGGATTGTTCGCGATGCGTGTAGCGTTCGCCGCGGCAGATCGCCGGCGTCGCGCAGCGGGTTCCGGTTGAGCCCGTCACTTGCCTGCGCTAACAAGTTGCTGACGACCCGGCATCTGGCGAAGGGAAAGAGTGCGCACCAGCTTTCCGTGGCCAAGCCCCTCCACCAACTCCAGAGGTTCAAATGCATAGCCGCCATCTGGCCGACAGCGGAATCAGAGTGTTCGCCGCGCTGCTGCTCTTCACGGCACCGCTGAGCGCACAAGACGACAATCCCGGAAAACAGGCCTACCTCGATGATTTGTCGGCTGTTGAACGCAAGTACGTCGCTCTGGCCGAAGCGATGCCGGAAAGTGCTTACGCCTGGCGCCCCGCCGAGGGGGTGCGATCGGTGGGAGAGGTATTCACGCACGTGGCGGCCGCAAACTACATGTTCGGTCAGATCCTGGGGACACCGACTCCAGCCGATGTCGCAGCCAAGTACCCCAATCCCCAAGCGTTCTCCGCTGTAACGAATAAGGCCGAGATCGTAGCGATGCTGCGCGCATCGTTCGCGCACGGACGCAACGCGGTTTCAGGGGTAACGGATCAGCAGTTCAACAGCAAGGTGAGCATGTTCGGCCGCGAGACGCCCTTTCCCTCAGCGCTGCTCAGCTTCGTGACGCATAACCACGAGCATCTTGGTCAGGCAATCGCCTACGCGCGTTCGAACAAGGTCACGCCGCCGTGGAGCGCCGGAAACTAGAACTGAAGTGCGAAGTGCGACTTGCGAAGCAGTGCGCCCGTTGGAGGAGCTGGTTCGCAAGTCGCAATTCGCACTTCACTCGTCCCGCGAAGCGCCGCTCCCACGTAACCTCTGCAGCTTTCGCTCGAGCTGATCAGGCACCAGCAGATTGTCGGCAATCCCGGCGATCTCTTCCGCATGCTTCCAGGCATCCTCGAGCATTACGAGCTCTCCTTCGAGCGCGCGTCGTTCGCTCTCCTCATGCGCCGCCATCTCGGCGGCCAGGCGGACTTCGGCGGGTAGATCGAGCGGCTCTTTGGCCTTTTTCGCCTTGCCGCCTACAGGTAGAGCGCGCGCCTGCCGCCGCGCCGTTTCGAGCAGGAATGGTTCCGATCCGCCGGCCTGCTCGATCGCGGCGACCGCGCTGGCGACCTGCGTTCGCGAGCCGCCAAAGCGGTTGGCCGCGGGCAGGAGAACCCCCGCGGCGCGCACCGCTTCCGGGCCGTGCAGCATGAACTGGTCGTTCTTGGCGCGGACGTACAGCCCGAGTTCGTCCTGGTGCTCGCCTGGCTGCAATCGGACCTCCCTGAGATGCCTGCGCCTGACGAGCGCGATATCGCCTGATGGCTTACGCAGGCGCGCCACCACTTTCTCGGGACTGCCGCCTATGATGTACTCGGTGAGCTGCCACAGTCCCCACCACGCCCCTCCAAGGCTGACGCCTACCACCATTCCACCGGCAAGCACTCCACCGACCGCGCCGAGTCCGAGCCCCACCCGAAGCACCATGTTGCGCCTGCGCCGGCCGAACTGGTCGCCATATCGCCACGCGGCGAACTCGGGCCGCATTGGCCGTCCGATGCGAACGAGCTCCGTACCGTCGGCAAGCTGCGCCAGTCCTATCTGGTCCGTCGCGACACGCAATCGGGTACCGCGATAGAGACGTTCGCACTCCTCCATTGCTTCCCATCGCTCTTCCAGCGGGGAGAGATTCCACTTCTCGCACCGGCGGCACACCACCCAGAGCCGCCCCCGCTGTCCATCAAAAGCGAGGCGTCGCCCGACCGGGAACCGCTCGATCACTTGGTTCGCGCCGAGCGGCTGGTTGCAGAAGAGACAGGTGGACCACATGCCGTTCAGTATGAACCCGCGAACGGCGCGGGGCAAAGGGCGGACGGCGAATTGCGAAGTGCGCAGGGCGAAAGGATCCGAAGTGAGAACGAATTTTCAGGGTCAAGAACGTGGGGCGAACTCCGCGGTTACATCGCTGCCATTCGCAGCTGCAACTCGTCACCTTCGCTTCGCACTTCGCACTTCAACCCGCCTTCTCAATTCGAAATTTTGCCCCTCCTACCTGTCGTCCAGCTTGACGCCCTCGATCGGATTGCCGCCGCCGGCTTTCTCGGTCGCGACGATCGTTCGGATCCTGCCGTTGGTCAGATCCACGTTCTGAACGGTCAGCACCGCTGTCTTGTTACCGACACCGGTGAGGGTCACGACATAGGTACGGGCGTCGACGGTCGCATACGCGGAAGTGGCGCCGGGAGCGACTCTGGTCGCCGATGCGGTGGCTGTTGCCAGGTCACCGGCGTCGTCCAGCACGTAGACATCCACGTTAGGTTCTCGGTCGGCGGCGTGCACCACCCTCACCTTCGCCTTGCCGGCCGCGGGCGCGACGTTATCGTCGGTCAGCACGATGGATTTCGGCTGCGCCTCGCTGCCGTACGCACGGAATCGCATTTGCCTGGGTCGATTGTCATCGCGATTGCCGACGACACAGATGCAGCCGTGAGCTTCCCTCTCGACGGCTCGGGTACGCCGCGTATATTCTGACTGAGAAGCCGGCTCGACCCGGTGGTAGAGCTCGCCAATACCGGCCGCCGATCGTTATGACTCGTACCGGGGAGATGGTCATGTCACACGCCAACCTGGCCGCGATTCTCTTCTCCTGCCTGCTTGGAATCTCCTGCTCTCCGGCGCCCAGCCCTGCGGACTCAGCCGCCACGCCGTCCACCTCCACTCCATCAGACACGACAGCGATGTCAGTAATCGCCGACCGTGACTGGGAACTCGTCACGCTCGGTGATCATAACAATCCGCGCGGCACGCAGGGCAGACCGCTGACGCTTCGACTGAACAGCGGGGATTCCAACGCGGGGGGCTCCGCCGGATGCAACCGCTACGGCGCCACCTACTTCCTTCGCGGCAACGGCCTCCGCTTCGAAGCGCCCATATCGACCAAGATGTTCTGCGAAGGCGTTCAGGATGTCGAGAACGAGTTCCTGGGAGCTCTGCCGCGAGTTACGACGTACACCGTTACCGACTCCACGCTCACGCTGCACGGATCACAGGGGCCGATCGCCACTTTCCAATCCCGCTAGGCAGGCCCTGGCCGATGCCTGACGACCCCAATCCGCACACGCAGAAACTGCCGGTCCGTCCCCTCGGAGAGACCGGGGAGTCCGTGACGATTCTCGGACTCGGCGGCGCCCATCTGGCGCGGCTCCACTCTGCGCACGAAGCTCGTGAGCTGGTGGATGTAGCACTTGACGAGGGAATCCGCTTCTTCGACACCGCCGAGAGTTACCACAATGGTACGTCGGAGCAGTGGCTCGGCGCGGCGCTCGGCTCGCGGCGCGCCGACGTCTTCCTCATGTCGAAGACATTCGACTTCCCCGAGCGCTCCACCGAAGGCGCGAAGTGGCACCTGGAAGGATCCCTGGCG
>JBPCLX010000100.1:0-6429 GCA_051002815.1 Gemmatimonadaceae bacterium | reverse complement strand
AGAACGCGATGGAGCGGGCAGTGATCCTCACGCCTGGTGAAGAGATCCAGCTTTCGTCCCTGCCGGAGCGGGTAACGCGTCGCAACCTGGAAGCGGTGGTGTCCGACCGCGCGCCGCTCAATCCTACCATGGACGTGATCGAGCGCAGCTACATCCTCTGGGTGCTGCAGAATGAAGGGGGCAACAAGAGCCGCGCCGCCGACGTGCTCGGTATCGATCCTTCCACGCTGTACCGTAAGCTTTCGCGGTACGGCGTCGAAGTGTGAGCCGCTACCGCCGCCGCCGCCGAAACGCGGCGCCGCCCCCTTCATCGCCTGGCGAGGCCGCCCCTGTCAAGGATTGCGAGCCGACGGCAGCTCGCGGGAGTGATGTGCAAGCTGCTGCCTTGCGAGTTTCGGGGAAACTCACCTCGCGAGTCTGGCTGCAGCGGGTTGCGCCGGTACTGGTCGTTCTGGTCGCGCTGCTCGTCTACGGCAACGCGCTTCAGAACGGTTTTGTGCTCGACGATGGTCCGGTCGTGCTGCGTAACCCGCTGGTGCATTCGCTCGATGGACTATGGCGTGCGTTCACGGAACCATACTGGCCCGCTCCGAATCCCGGCGGGCAGTACCGGCCGCTGGGCACGGTCTCGTTCGCGCTCGATTGGGCGATAAGCGGAGGGGATCCGCGGTGGTTGCACGCGGTCAACGTGCTCTGGCACGCTGCTGCGGCGCTGCTCGTCTGGTACCTCGCATTGCAGATGCTCGCGCCCGCCGCTGCGCTCATTGCCGCACTGCTATTCGCCGTCCACCCCGTTCACGTCGAGGCAGTGGCCAATCTGGTCGGGCGGTTGGAACCGATGGCCGCGGTATTCGTGTTAGGTGCATTGCTCGCGCACCGTCGTGGATCCTGGTGGGCTGCGGCTTTCTTCGCGCTGGGATTACTCGCAAAGGAAAGCGCGATCACGTTCCTGGGCCTCGTCGTGGCACACGATCTTCTGGTGGCGGGCGACTGGCGCGCGGCGTTTCACGCCGCGCGCAAACGTTACGCCGTCTACGTGCTGAGCACGGCTGCGTACGCGGCAGTGATCATCGCGCTGTTCCATGGCCGCAGCTTCTCCGTGATAGCGCCCACGTTCATCGACGCGTCGGCTGGCGAACGGTTGCTCACCGTAGCGACGATCGTCCCTCACTACGTACGACTACTGCTCGCTCCGATTCACCTGTCCGGTGACTACTTTCCACAGGTGATCGTTCTGGTAACCGGCGTTACGCCGGCGGGTCTAATCGGCTTCTTTCTCGCCCTCGCGCTTGGGGTTGCCGTCCGCCGCGCGTGGCGCCCGGTACCGGAAGCGGCGTTTGCGCTCGTGTGGATCCCGATCGCGCTCGCTCCCGTCTCCAACGTATTCTTTCCCTCCGGTGTCGCACTTGCCGAGCGGACGCTCTATCTGGCGAGCGTCGGCGCATGCCTTGCTCTGGGAGCTCTGGCGCAACGCGTCGCGCGGGTCCGGCCATCGATCGTCGTATCCGCCGCGGCGCTGCTCATGGCGTTAGGCGCTGCGCGCACCTGGACTCGTACTCCCGTGTGGCGATCCGACAAGAGCTACACCATCGCCCTCCTGCGCGAACACCCGGAATCGTATCGCGCACATCTCGTCGCCGGGCGAGTCCTCTCCGCGCAGCGACAGTTCGCGGCAGCAGCCGAGCATCTGGAAATGGCCGCGCGGCTCTTTCCACGGGATGCCGCCGGTGCGTACGAGGCGGCCATCGCAGCCATTCGGCTCGGCCGCATCACGCATGCCGATTCGCTGCTTCGATTCGCGCGCCAGTCCGCCCCTCCCGAACCAGCCATTCTGCTTGCTCACGCCGACGTGCGGTACGCGATGGGCGATGATGCGGGCGCGGTACGAATCGCGCGTGAGGCATTGGCGATCGCTCCCGATTCGGTCCGTGGATGGGTGACCATAGCCGTGGCCGCCCGGCGCGCCGGAAATCTGACTGTGGCCGAGTCGGCCATGCGCGATGCCGTAATGCTGACACCCGAGCGGTGGGAGTTTCGTGCAGGATACGCCGATCTCCTTCTGGCGCGCGGTGATTCGGCCGCCGCCCGAGCCCAGGCCGATAGCGCGGTGGCCCTGAGCCACGGGGATCCGGCTGCCATCGCGGTTCGCGCGCGAGTTGGCGAGCTAACGGTTAGGCATAGCGGCAACTGACCGACTGAGGTATCGCCCATGGGGCGGGCGAAGTCGTTGAGCTTCGAATCCCAAGGCGGTCCGATCGGGATGAATCGATGATGACCGGGCGGATTGGATCCGGGTACTGCCGCTGGTAACGACCATTTTCAGTCCGCGCCCCTATTCCGGTGCGCTCCACAGAATGGCGTATGCGCTCTTCAGGAACGATTTGTCGGTACCGACGAGGAACGTCGCTCATCGATCTTCTCGTCGCTCTAGTTCTGCTAGGGATCGGAGCGTCGGCGCTCGCCGGCGGAATGCGATCCGCGACACGATCCGCCGCCTCGGGCCGTGCCTGGTCGCTTGGCGCATTCGCCGCCGAGTCCAGACTCGAGCAGATGCGCGCACGGTGCGTACATGGCGTCGGCTCTCTTCAGTTAGGTCCGGTGGTAGAGCGGTGGGCCACCGGGCCGGCCGCAGGTCCGCAACTCCCCTCCTTCGAGGTGGAAGATTCGATAAGTCTGACTCTTTCCGCGGGATCGGCCGGCCGTACCGTTCGCAGCATTGCGCGATGCCAGCCATGAAGTCAGGCGCGCTCCGCTACGGCTTCACGCTGATCGAGATGGTGGTTGCCATCGCGTTACTTGCCGTCGTAGGTGGCGCCGTTGCGAACAGCGTGTCCATCCAATGGCGCTCCCATGATTCCATCGCCGGCGCCGAGCACGCGCGTCAGGCGCTTGGCGATGCCGCTTCGCTACTGCTCGCCGAGTTGCGTGCTCTCTCCCCGGAGGCGGGTGATCTGACAAGCGTCACCGACACGTCGCTCGAGGTCCGCGCCACCCTCGGAGCATCCGTCATCTGTTCGGTAACCGTGACACGGGATCGCGTTTTCCTTCCGCCTCGACGGCCGTCGTCGGGCGTAGTGCTAACCTGGTGGCGCGATGCTGCTATCGTCGGTGATTCCATCGAGCTTCTGAACTCACGCGGCTCGTTCCCGGACACGGTGAGCCGTCATGAACTGCGGAGCATCGGAGCTGGAACCTGCCCCATGTCGTCAGGTTTTACGGCGACGCCGGGTGATGCGGCTTCCGGTATCGAGCTTCGCCTGTCACCGGCGCTGCCCGCCGGCGTCGTCACCGGAGCACCCATACGGATCATGCGCACAGCGCGTTACTCCCTCTATCGGTCACCGTCCGACAACAGCTGGTACCTGGGCATCAAGGAGATGATGGGCGGCTCCTGGAGCGTGGTGCAACCGGTAGCAGGCCCGTTTCTCCCAGCCGCGGCGGGGAGCGGCGGCCTGGCAATCGCGATTCGTGACTCGTCCGGAACGAGCCTGAGGAGCCAGCCTGGTCTCGTCGGCGCGAGGTTGATCGAGATCGCATTGCGCGCACGGTCACGGCGGCCGGCCATTGCCCTGGGACGAGCCACCGTAATTGCCGAATCATTGCACGTGGCCATCGCTCCACGGAATCAATGAACACGCCGCACGCAGACATGGACCGCTGTGCGGCGGGCATCAGGACGCCGTGGCTCACTCGCCGAGGCATCGCGCTGATCGCGGCTGTCGTGGCACTGGCGGTCATTGGAGCGCTGGTTGCCGCGGCGCATGCCGCCGGCGTACGCGCGCATCGTGCCGGCGAACGCCGGTTTCTACAGACCGAAGCGCTCGCCGCTGCGGAATTTGGCGTGGAACGCGTTGCCGCGAATGCGCCACTCACGATCTGGCGTGCGATGCCTCCGGGCGCCACCGACTCTGCGGGCCCATGGACTGTGGGACGGGCACGAGTAACCGTGCTAATCACGCGGCTTGGCGATTCCCTTAACCCGATAGTGCTGGTGCAGGGCGCGGCCACCGCCGGCGGCGGGACAGGGCGTGTCGCCAGGCGATCGACAAGCCTAACGGTATCGGTGGGCGGAGCGCGGTTCGCCCCACCGGGTGCGCTCACCACCGCCGCTCCGGTCACGCTCGGCCCCGGCGCACTCGTCGAAGGTGCGGACCTTCCTCCGGCTGGCTGGAGCTGCCCGGTTGGCGGCGCCGCCCTCCCGGGCATCGCTGCGTCCAGCGCGACGAGCGTTGCAGCAGCTGGGTGCGGAACGGGATGCCTCGGCGGGGCGCCGCCGGTGGTTCAGTCGGTCGTGGCCGCTGATACGCTAACGTACCTCGCATTTGGAGAACTGACCTGGGCGCAGCTGGCCGCTACGGCGCGACCGGTGCCGGGTGTCGTGACACCGGGACCATCCACCAGTGGAGGCGTGTGCCTGGCAACCGACCCCCTCAACTGGGGCGATCCGTCGCGCGCTTCGCCGGCGGCGCCTTGCGAGTCTCATTTCCCGGTGCTGTATGCCCCGGGGAACCTCCATCTCGCAGGAGGCGCGGGCCAGGGTATTCTGCTCGTGGGGGGAAGCCTAACGGTAAGTGGCGGCGCGCGCTTCACCGGCGTGGTAGTAGCCCGCGGAACGGTGAACGCCCAGGGTACCGGCGGCCGTCTCGAGGGCGCGGTAATGGCGGCCGGGGAGGGCGGCGGAACAAATACCCTCGGGGCTCCGCTCGCGATCGTCCACTCCCGTTGCGCGATAGCGGCGGCGGAGTCCGGTGGAGAGCGTGTGCTACCGGTGCACCACCGAGCTTGGGCCGAGGTCTACTAGCGGCGCTTAGGGGAGCCGGCAACCCGTTGGCAGGGCTCTGAATCCGACGCTGCAGTTACGTATCTCGGTAGCAGTCGTGTCAGCATGGGACAGACCGGCCAACCCGGTCGTCCCGCAAATGACACCGGACTGACTAAATGCCATTAGCGGAGCCCGCTCTCCGTCCGACCCATAGCGCAGCATCCGACACGATCCCGCTGACTACCGTCGGTGGGATTGCGCCTGAGCCATCCCTCGACCCTCGCGCGCGGCGCGCGGTGTCGCTGCGGACCGAGCTGCTGGTCAATTTGGCGACTCTCGCAACCGCCGCGCTGCTCCTCGCCATAACGACGATCGTCCTGTTCGACACCGTGCTGGCCAGCCCGAGCGGTATCGTGCTGCTCACCGGCCTCGTCACTGCCGACATACTCGTATTTCTGGCCTTCGGCTATCATCTGACGGGCCGTTTGGTTCTCCAGCCACTCGACGTGGTGGTGAAGGCCGCCGATCGGATCGCGCAGGGTGAGCGCGCGAGCCGTGTTCCCGAGCAAGGTGCGCCCGAGTTCGTGCGGTTGGCCCGGTCGATCAACACCATGACCGACCAGCTGATCGCCGAACAGGAGCGAATGCTTCGCGTGGAAAAAATGGCGAGCCTCGGCCGGCTTGCCGCTGGCGTCGCGCATGAGGTCGGGAATCCGCTTGGCGCCATAAATGGCTACGTACACCTGCTCACCCGCCGCGTGGCGGCGGATGCCGAGTCGCTAGGCATGCTGCGCGACCTGGGTCGTGAGGCTGCCCGCGTCGACCGGATCATGCGCGGACTGCTCGACTATGCCCGCCCTCGTCGCGCAGCCGCATCGCTCGTTCACCTGGCGGAGAGCGTATCGCGCGTGACTGCCTTTCTGAAAGATCAGGGTGCGCTGGCGCACGTGAAGGTCCAGACGGTGTTCGAAGGAGAGCTTGCTCCCGTAAGAGCGGATTCGCACGCCTTGGACCAGGTTCTCGTAAACCTGTTACTGAATGCCGCTCAGGCGACTCCCGTGACAGGGAACATTACGATACGTGGACGGCCTGCCACTCTCGAAGGCGCTATTGGACGGGGTGCGCAACGGGCCGGCGATCGGCGAAACGCGCCAATGCCGCGCACCTCGGCGCTTCGTGTAGTGGCCTGGCGAGAGGGTGCGCTGCCTGGAGAACTGGTGGAGCTGATAATCTCCGATTCAGGTCCGGGCATACCTGACGAGGATCTGGAGCGCGTGTTCGATCCGTTCTTCACGACCAAGGACCCCGGAGCGGGTACCGGACTGGGTCTGGCAATCGTCGCGCGAACGGTGGAGGATGCCGGAGGAATCGTCTTTGCCCGCCGCGCGCGTGAGGGAGGGGCAGCGTTCGTGGTACTGCTGCCCGCTTCTGACCGGGAGCGCGTCGCCGTTCCGCCGCCGGGTAATCGGGTGAAGTCATGATCACGTCTGCCGTACGTGTTCTCGTCGTGGACGATGAGCCCGCGCTCCGCCACACCGTTTCGCGCATTCTCGCCGACGAGGGCTACCAGGTGTCTACGGCGTCCGATGGCGAAGAGGCCCTGGCGACGGCCGCCGGTCTGCAACCTACGATCATTCTTTGCGACCTTCGCATGCCGCGCCTCGGCG
>JBPCLX010000099.1:0-3368 GCA_051002815.1 Gemmatimonadaceae bacterium | reverse complement strand
GCTGGCCGCGGGAGAACACAGCATGCCGACCTCATCTCTGAGGGCGGACGACACGAGCCGTACAATGGCGTCGTTCGATCTGCTCGAGTCGCACTGGGCGGTTGCGGCGATCGATGACGGAGCCCGTCGTCGAGCACTCGCCATCGCCGAACAGCGTTGGGGACAACGCCGCACAGGGCAGTTCGCGCTCGACAACGAGGACGAGAATACTCAAATCGGCATTCTCGCCACCGCCTACGATGTAGCGGCGCTGGATATCCTTGTCGACGCCACAGGCGCTCTTGCCACCGATCCGAGCGCGGTGCGTGGCAGCTCTCCGATCGTGGCCGGCGCCTCTCGCGCACTCACGCTGCACGGCGCTCTGCCGCTCCCGCGCGGCGATGCTGAAGCGATGAGCTACCGTCTGCTCCACATTGCTTCCCTGGCCGTAGTCGGGCACCGGGAAGCCGATTTCGTCGAGTGGCTCGAGCTTCAACAGCCGTTTTCCCCTACGGTACAGCCGCCGGGTGGCGTAGAGTGGGAAGCCGTGGTACGCGCGAAACTCGCTGAGATCTGGCTTACGCTTGCACGTCCGCCCGAGCTTGGCGGCTATGAAAGCGTAGTCGCGGGAATCGGTGAACTGCGCGAAACGCGCGAAGATGCAGAAGCTGCCCGTCTTGCCGGGCTCGATCGCGATTCGGCCAACCGGCTGCGATTCCAGCTCTTCACCTTGTACCATTTGGTCGACGCCGCCGCGGCGCTCACGATGTATCTCACTCGCGGCGAGCCTGCGGGAATACTCTCGCGACTGTCTCTTCACTTCACCATGGCGCGCAGCGCCGCCACGGGCGAGTCAATGCTCGATATAGCGCTCGCGTGGATGCACGGCGCGTCCTACGTGCTTGCGCGCCGGCGCAGCGAGCAACTCACACTTCCAGGACTCGCGGACGAACCCCGGCGCGCCTGACGACGCTCCGGTGGGGCCCTGCTGCACTACGCCTGCCGGCTTCTTGGATGGGTGACGCCGAGGAGGTAACGCTGCGCAGGATTTCGCGAAGTGCGTAACAGGAGTGTTCGCATACGCCGCCGCGCGCTGGTGTTTGAGGTAGCCGAGGGGCCGCGACCGTACTCGGGCCGGTCTACGGCCACCTCCAGCTCCTCATACCTGTACCAGTCGACGGCACCGGTCGAACTCGTGCATCGAGCGTAAAAACGATCGTCTTCCGCCCAGAACCCTTCCCACAGGTCGGTCGGAGATTCCTGCCGCAACCCCGGCGTGGGGGCCACCTCGAGGATACCACGGGGTGCGGTGCAGGCTACCAGATCCATGTCGTTTTTTCTCGCGCCGAGGTCTGTGCCGTTGTCTGTCGGATTAGCAACGTATGACCAACGATTTGGACGCGCAATAGGTCAAATTCTCGTAAGTCGTTGTGCCACTTGTGGATAACACGATGTGGAAAAGCTGCCCGACCGCGCTAAGTTGTGATTTGAACTTGCCTAAGCCCGCTGTCGCGTGTGGAAAACCGCATGTGGATAAGTCTCTGTGAATGGTGAGAATTGCCCTTGCCTCCCCATTGATTGTTGGGCGAACGCGATTTTCCGCAAAATCTCCGAATTGACCCTTTCCGCGGCCGCAACTACTCAGCGGGGACGCTGGCGAACCGGTTCGACGTGTCACATTTTGTTGCGTCGCAACATTGGAATCCGCGCGGCGAACCATCTGCCTCACGAGGAAGCATGAAAAACCCAACTATGGTCGTGCTTCTCGCGGCAGTATGCTGCGCGGCCACGCAGCCTCTCGAGGCGCAACGGCTCCGGGAGCGCATTTCTTCGCTATTCATTTTTGGACCGGGACAGGACCCGCTCTTTTTGGCCGGCTCCGCCGATCCCAACAACCCGGCGTTCATTCAGGCGCATGGAACGCACTTCGTTCCCGCATCGGCGGCGGAGAACGCCTCGCTCATCACCTTCGTGACCGGCGCCATCGGGGCGAACATTGGTAATACTCCGATCGGCTCGACGAGTGGAGCCGAGACGTTTCGGTTCGAGGGCGGTGTTCCGGTGCGAACCTCGACGTCGGCTGGGCCTATCTTCGCCGAGCGCGCCCAGACGCTCGGCCGAGGACGCATGCTGGCAGGCCTTACCCGCAGCACGTTCTCCTTTGCCACGCTGCGCGGCGTGGACCTGAAAGACATTCAGCTGACATTTACGCATGAGAACGTCGATTTCCCCGCCTGCGACTCGCTGTTCGGTGGCGACTGTTCTCGCATGGGGGTGCCGGTGCTCGAGAACGACGTGATGGAGTTCGACCTGTCGCTCGACATCGATGTGGCCGTACACGCATTCTTTCTTACATACGGCCTAACCGACAACCTGGACGTTGGCGCCGTAGTCCCGATCGTGACTGCCTCACTCGATGGCGAGAGCCGGGTGCAGATCGTTCCCTTCGGACCGGCGAACCTCGCGCACTTCTTCGAGGGCTCACGTGACAATCCCGGACTCTCCGCCTCCAGATCGACATCGGGTTCGACGACCGGGATCGGCGATGTGGCGTTCCGCATCAAGGCGTCATTCGCCGAACGCGGAAACACCCGGTTGGCGATCCTGGGCGACGCGCGCTTCCCAACCGGAAGTGAGGAGGATCTGCTGGGGAGCGGCGAGTTTTCAGCGCGAGGGTTGGCGGTGTTCACCTCGCGATTTGGCGCGTTCTCGCCGCACGCAAACCTCGGCTACCTCTACCGCGCAGGTGAGAATCGAACCGACGCCGTATTGGCGACCATCGGGTTCGATCACCAACTCGGTGACCGCATCACATTGGCGGCGGATCTGATCAACGAACTGCAGGTCGGCGATCCGACGCTGCGCCTGCCACAGCCGGTGGAATATGAGGCGCCTTTCGCGCGCACCGTAAGACCGACGTCAATCCCCGACATGCGGGACGACTACGTGAACGGCTCGTTCGGATTCAAGTTCGTCCCCGTACCGGGACTTACTGCGCTGGTGAACGCGCTGTTTCCGCTGAACCGCGGCGGCATGCGCCCGGATATGATCTACACCGCGGGCGTCGAGTACTCCTTCTGAGCCAGGCTCAGCGAACCGAGACCAGCCTCCACCCGTTCGCCTCGCGGCGCAGGTTCGCGGTGAAGTCGACGGGATCTTCGGATCGGCCGCGCTCCGTTTCGTATTCGTAGGTACCCGTCAGACGCGCTTCAGCCAGGTCGCCGTCGATTCTCAGATTTGCAATTCCAAAGGTCACGTTAAGTGTCCGCGTGGCATCGAAGAATTGCTGAAAACGAAGCTGCTGCTGCGGCGTTATGGCCGGATACACCGTTCTAACCGCGGCCATGTCCCGCGATTCGATCGCCTGCGCGTATCGCGCGACCGTCTGG
>JBPCLX010000098.1:0-7212 GCA_051002815.1 Gemmatimonadaceae bacterium | reverse complement strand
GAGGCACGGAAATGTCGAGCTTGGCGAGTACGTAGCGAATGAGACCGCTGCAGTCGAACCCCTTGTCTGGAGTGGTGCCTCCTAACACATATCTGCGGCCCAGCTGCTGCCGGGCGAGGTGCACCAGCGAGTCCCGAACGGTGGTAGCCGGCACCCCGAATATTCCGAAGGTCAGGCGTGGCGCGACGCCCGCAGCGGCCCCGTTCTGGGACTCGATCGGTGCCTGTGCCGCGACCAATGCCGGCGTCACAACGAATGCCACGAGAATGGCAGCGCGCACCAGTATCTGGCGAATTCGGCTCGGATCTATTGTGGATGCCAACTGGGGTCTCCCGTTGCTCGTCTCGGAAGGGACGCCGTACTCTCATTCCCGCAACCGGCGTACCGATGAGACCGGTTGGGCGACTCGAAGGTAGGAGAATGTGCCGCGATCGTCAACGATTCGGTTTTCTTACGGGGAAGGCGCGAAGGGTGAAGCCGAGCCAAACCGTGCCAACGAGGGCGCCGGCTATCACGTCCGTGGGCCAATGCACACCCAGGTAGATCCGTGAGAAGAGGCTCACCAAGAGGAGCACCCCTAGCGCGCCTGCCGGCCAGAGCTTTCCGTGCTCCCGGTAGGCGATTACGGCTATGGTCGCGAACACCGCTACGCCAATAATCGCGTGGCCACTTGGAAACGAAGACCAGGCGTACTGTCCGCGATGCTCCCACAGATCTGGGCGCGGGCGATCGTAGAGGGACTTGAGCAGGGGGGTGAGTATGAACGTGCCAAGGTCCACCACCAGAATCTGCACCGCAAGATCGGGTCTGCCGCGACGGCGCCAGAGCCACAGGCACCCTATCAGCACGAGCGGAAAAACGAGGGTGTTGGAGCTGAACCAGGGAAGGGTGAGGAAGACCCAATCGAGCGCGACCGGCATTGTCGTAGGAATGGAACGCATTAGCGTCTGCTCCCACGGCAATCCGCCGTTCCAGTCTCCCGCCGCCTGGAGGAGTTCGGCCAGGACGACAGCCGTCAGTATGCTGAGCACGAACCCGAGCGCAACGAGCTCCCATCGTGGAGACCGGTGCTCGGTACCGGGCCCAACGGGGTCGGTCACGTCGAAAGACCGGCCGCGGCCCGTTCGCCTTTGTCGAGATCGCGTTCGTGCTCGAGCTCGGAAGGTTGAAAGCGCGCCGCGAATACGCGCACCGCCTCGAGCCCCGACATGCAGAAAGCCGCCCAAGCCGCGCCGACTATGGTTCCGGCAAGCACGTCCGACGGGTAGTGCACGCCCAGGTAAACACGGCTCGCAGCGATAGCCACTATGATGACGACAGTCGTCAGCATCGTCAGCCAGCGCTGCCATCGCCTTTTCTGCAGCCGGGCGGCCAGGTAAGCCACGGTGCCATAGACGACGACTGCGCTCATGGCGTGTCCCGATGGAAACGACGTGCTCGCCGTGTGCGTCAGCGGCTCGATAATCGTGGGACGCGGACGGTCGTAAACCATTTTGAGAACCGTACTGAGCAGCTGTCCCCCAGTGGTGGCCGCGAGCAGTAGGATGGCCGAATAACGATGCTCGGTGAGCGCCAGGAAGAGTGCGGCCACGCCGACGATCACGATTACGACGAGACCGGTGCCAAGCGCGGTCACATCGAGCAAAAACATGTCGAGAAGATCGACGCGATGCGCGCTCATCCACTGCATGGCGGCAAGGTCGAAGGTGAGCGTGCCACCTTCCTGTACGTGGTCGGCGAATTCGGCGAATCCCCAGACCGCCGCCCCGGCGACAGCGGTGCCGATCACCAGATAGGCGCCAAGCGCCGTGTAGAACGAGTGGGCGTGCCGCCCGATCGTGCGGAGCAAGCCGTACAATACGTCAGCGCTGAGATGCAGGCGGGGCCGATCGGTTCGGCGTCGCTCGGGAGGCGCCGGGTGTGACATGCGAGCTGGAAAATGGCGGCCTGGTAGCGACCGCGTAATCGGAGAACGGGGCCGGTTGTCCGGCCCCGCGATATTCTACCTGTCAGGGTTGTCGAGTGAGTCCGGATCGACTATGCGACGCCTCACGACGTGCTCCTCCACGACTACAGGGCGGTCCGCGCGAAGAGCACGCTCGTCGTAGCGCACCTCTTTCAGCTCTGCCTCACGGGCTTCCTCCTCGCGCTCGAGCCGCTGTCGTTCCTGGCGCTCGTTCTCCTGATGCTCGCGTTCCTTCGCGTCGGCGCGGCCCCGTTCGATGCGATATTCTGAACTGTCATCCATGCCGTCGTCATCCCGGTCACGATCGAGATCTCCGCGCCCCCGTGCGAAACGCAGTTCATCATTCTGATGGCGCAGATGCCAGTCGGAGTCCTCGCTCCACCCCTGGCTGCCGTATGCTCGGCGGTAGCCCTCGTGAAATTCTCTCACCTCGTCATCGCTCGTTTCGCCGCGAGCGACAGACGGCAATATCTCGTCATCGCTAATCTGCGCCGCGTCGAGAATCACCCGCTTGGTTTCCCGGTCGATCCATGCCGCGCGGATAGGTGCGAGCGAGCGGCGGTCGGTGCCCGCTATGTCCAGATCGAGCATTACGACTTGCCCAATGCTCGGATCGACGAGCAGATCGTGCACCTCGCCCACCTCGCGCCCGGTGGATGTGAAAACGTTCCATCCACGGATGTCCGGTTCGCCACTCGCAATCTTGATCTTCTTCATCTCGGAGATGGGACGCAGGTGGCGCACCTGACGGGAATCAGGACCGACTCCGGCCTGGTCCCGCTGACCCCGCACATCGCGATTCTTGGACATATTCGATTCTCCAGACGGACCGGAAGTCCGTGGTCTGTCGTTATGTAAGCGCCAGCACCGAAGCCGGCAGATCGAGAAGAGCACCGGTAGTGGTGGTATCGGTCATGTCGGTGCCGGGGTTCGCAAACACGAACCACGCGATCAGTGCAAGTACCACCAGTGCCACGACTATCCAGATCCACGCAGTGCTCCGCTTCTCTTCTACCTTGATCTCCGCCATCCTCTCCTCCTTGGTCATGCGTTCAGGGCCGGATCAGTAACGCCACGTCAAGCCGGCGAGCAATCGGTTGAGACCGAAGAAGCCAATCCCCTGATGTTCGAGGAACACCTCGCTGGCGCCGGAACTGGCGAAACCGCTAAGGCCCGGCACTTCCGCCGTTAGTCCATACGCGGCGTTGATAACAAGATCCAGGCCGTCGCGTCCGTGAACGTCACTGCTGAAGTTCATGAATCCGAGACCGAGCGATCCGTAGGGGCGCACCAGGCCGAGCCCGTTCACCTGAAATCCGCCGAAGCGATAGCGCGCGTTCGCTCCGATCAGCAGGCTCGTCGCACCGCTACCCACACCCAGCGCGAGCTCGGGAATGAGGTCGACCTCCTGCAAGCCAGAGGAGATGGCCCCAAGGTCAATTCGCCCGCCGAGCACGAACTGCGATCCGTCGTTGACGGTGAAACCGGAGTAACCACCCCACGTTTGGGGCTGGAACTGGGTGAAGACCGGACGCTTCGGCTCCTCAGTAAGCAGGCGGGCGGAGTCGCTTCTTACCACAACCACCATCGGGGACTCGCGCTGAACCGGCTGCCGGGCGTCGCGCTCCGCGAGCGCGGCACGAACGCGGTCGTCGACGATGCGCGCAATTCGGCCTTCCTGACGCTCGTCAGGCATCGCGCTGGCGATCTCGGAGCGCACGATGGTACGTACGGAATCGCGCTGGACGGCGCTGCGCTCGGTGAGCCGCTGTTCCAACCGGCCGAGGAAGTCCTCGTTGGTCAGGCCGCGCGCGCCGGCCCTGCTGGAAATGATCGTATCCCGGAGCATGATTCTACGACTCCACTCCGACATTGCCGCTCTCTCGAGCTCGTCCCGGATTATTGCGCGGATGTCTTCGCGCAGTGCGTCGGCCGCGCCGGCCTCCATGGATCGCATCCCTGGTGATCCGCCGGATGGCGCCACGCGCCGCATGCGAACTCCCTCCGGACCTTCCTCGGCCCGCCGCTCGTCGTCGGGACCGTAACGAATGTAGAGCTCGCCTTGCAACGGCACCGGTACGACAATCGTCCGGTCACCGACATAATCTCGACTGGCACGTTCGCCCGGCAGGCGTTCCTCGGTGCGTTCTATCCGATCCCGGCGGCGCTCGATGACGTTCCGCCGGCTTTCGCGCTGGATGGTGTCTTCCGGCACGAGCCTCCGGGCGCGCTCGGCGGACACACGCTCGCCGCTGTTCGCGTCGACGAATACAGTGTCTCGCTCGGAGATCGTGTCGGTCGAGCTTACACGAACAGTGTCCGTGAGCCGAACGGTACGCACAGGACGATCGGCGTCGCGGGCGAAGATGTTGAAGCTGAAGCCGGCGCTGTACATCCAGTTGTTTCGCAGTTCCTCGGTGCTGGCGACATCGGCCAGATCTCTATCGCTGAAGAGGTAGTCGCGGGCAGTGAAGTTGAACCGCAGATGTTCGTTGAGCGCGAGGGCGAGTCCGCCGCCGAGGATCAGGCTCGTGCGATTATCGCGCGGGTTGCCGGCAACATCCCGGTATTCATCTCGAAAATCGATCACTCCGGCCCCCGCTATCAGGTAGGGTACGAGGCCGGCGCCGGTAGCGAGATTGAACTGCGCTTCGCCACCGAAGCTCTGAATGGGCGCGGTGTCATCGAAGTCGTCGGCCACGCCGCGCCAGTAGTAGCCGCGCAGGCTCACCAGGCGGCCGAAGTTGAGTCCCGCGCGTGCGCCAACGAGATCCTGCCGCGCGAGTCCCGTCTCGTCGTCGAAGTCCATTCGTCCCGCGAACAATTCGACAGGCATGCCGACCGCTCCGAGCCCGATCCGTGCATCGTCCTCGAACTGCCTCGAGCCGCCTAACGGAATTTGCAGCGCGGCGCCCAGGGCGAGGTTATGTCGCAGATCGTCCGAGTCGGGGTCGTCGGACAGTGGATCGGCGGACTGCCGGGCAGCGAGCGCGTAGCGATGGAGCCGGAACATCAGGTCTTCGGCGAATATCGAGACCCGAACGCGCCCCGGTGAACCGAGCTGCACGCCGGCGCCGAGCTTGAGCGCAATCTGACTGGAGCGCGGTGCGCTGTCGGGATCGAAGCGCAGCACGGCGCCGCCGGCGGTGAGGAAAGGTGACAGGGTGCCGCTTCCGACGTTGATGCGCAGGTCGGCGCCGAAGTTCCGAATGTCCACGTCGTGATCGGACAGCGCGTTGCCCAGTGAATCGGTAAGCGGAAGCCGCGAAAGCTCCGCGCGCACGTTGGATCGCGTCAGGTAGAAGCCGTGCAGGCCGATGTACTGATTGAACGTGAAACCGAAACGACCGCCGAGCAGGTTGGCATCCTTCAGTCCGAGGTCGTTGTCCCACTGAATGCGGGTGCCCTGCGGCGCAATGTTGTACCGCAGCTCCTGTGCGGCGAGCGGCACGGCGATGGCTGTGCCGAGTGCGGCGATCGTTAGGGCCTGAAGGGCGCGTTTGAAGCGAGGCGGTCGGATGTTTGGCATAATTCCTCCTCCGCCAGATATCACGAGATCACGAGATTACGAGATTTCGATATCAAGCGGCATTCTGGTAAGGAGTGAGAACGGAGTTGCGGTTCGTAATTTGCGACACAATTCTGCAGGAAGCGGACCGGGCACCGCAGAATCGCCCAAACGTCCGTCTGCGAGCGAGGTAGTCCGGGAGGCGGTCGAATCGTTCGGCCCGGATCGTGCCATGCGCCGCGGCATGACAGCTTCTGCGCAGTTCACTCGCGCGCGTGCTGGTGTCACGCTGCGTGAACGGTTCGGCCATCAGGAATTTCAGCCGGGACAGTGGCCGGCGATCGAGGCCGTACTGCAGGGGCGGGACGGGCTCGTAGTGATGCCCACCGGCAGCGGCAAATCGCTCATCTATCAGCTACCCGCGCTGCTGCGCGACGGGCTGACGATTGTGGTTTCGCCGCTCATCGCCCTGATGAAGGACCAGCAGGACAAGCTGCGCGAAATAGGGGTCGACGCGCTGGCGATGCACTCTCACCTGACCGACCGGCAGGCCAGAGAAGTCATCGGGCGAGTGGGCCGCGGCGAGGGCGAGCTGCTCTATCTCACGCCCGAGCGGTTCAAGGATCGCGAGTTCTTCGAGCTGCTCATGCAGCGCAAGGTGGCGATGTTCGTCGTCGACGAAGCCCATTGCGTAAGCCAATGGGGCCACGATTTTCGGCCTGACTATCTCACGCTAGGCTCCGTGTCCCAACGCCTGGGAAATCCTTCCGTGCTGGCACTCACCGCTACCGCCACTGCTGAGGTACGAGCCGACATTACGCGGCAACTCCGGCTGCGCGATCCTCACGTGACGGTGGCTGGCTTCGCGAGGCCGAATCTGTTCTTCGATGTGCAGCGAACGGTGAATCCGGGAATGAAGGACGACGTGCTCGCCGGCATGCTGCGACGGGAGAGGGGCAGCACGATCGTATATGTCGCGACAGTTCGCGAGACGGAGCGTTTGTACGAGCTCTTTCGGCAGGACTTCTCCGTTGGCATGTACCACGGGCGGCGTCCGGCAGCGGAGCGGCGTGACGTTCAGGAGAGCTTCATGTCGGACGACGTTCAGGTAATGCTCGCCACCAACGCTTTCGGACTGGGCATCGACAAGCCCGACATCCGTCGGGTGATCCACTACCATTTCCCCGGATCGCTCGAGTCGTACTACCAGGAAGCGGGGCGCGCGGGACGGGACGGTGCGACTTCAATTTGCTCGGTGCTCTATCGCGTGGAGGACCGGCGCATCCAGAGCTACTTCCTGGGGGGCAAATATCCTGAAGTGCAGGAAGCGGCTCTGGTCGCGCTGGCGCTCGAGCAACACAAGTTAGGCAATCCGGTGCCCGCCTCGGAGCTGTCGGAGCAGTCCGGCGTGCCGATGCGCAAGACACGCATCACGTTGATGCTGCTCAAGCGGCACAGCCTGGTGCGGGAGCATCGCGGCGGAAGCTGGGAGCGGCTGGCCGACGGCCTCACCCAGGTGGACCTGAGCGCCGAATTGTCGTCGTACGAGGAGCGGCGCCAGCGTGATCAGGCGAAGCTCAACGCCATGGTTCGCTTCTGCCAGTGGGCGCGGTGCCGTACTCGCTACGTACTCGAGTACTTCGGCGAGGACGTCGCAGACGACTGGATCTGCGGTCACTGCGACAATTGCCAGGCGGCGCCTCATGGGAACCGTGACGAGGCGCCTTCCGTTACCGCG
>JBPCLX010000097.1:0-8910 GCA_051002815.1 Gemmatimonadaceae bacterium | reverse complement strand
GTATTGAATCTCGCACTCAACTTCACGCTCATTCCGCGCTACGGCATGTTCGGCGCCGCCATCGCCACTGTCGCCACCGAAGTGGTGCGCCTGGCGCTCGCACTCTGGTTTGCCCGCGAAGTTGGCTTTCTCATGACGCGGGCCTCACGATTCTGGAAGGTGATCGCGGCAACCGCCGTGATGGGCGCGGTGATTCTGGCGCTCCGCTCGGCTCCGTTCCTCATAACGCTGGCCGCCGCGGCCGCCTCGTACACGACCGCCCTGTACCTTGTCCGTGGCATAGCCTTCCGTCGTCGCGAGTTCCCTGCCCTAACGGTCTGACGGCTCCTCTAGCCCTTTACGGCGCCGGCAATGAGTTTGGGACCGATCGCAAACAGCGCCTGCCGGGTGAGCGGCAGCCGGGTGGCAAGCTCGTACGCGGAGGCGAGACGCCTCACGAGCGGCGGGAACTGCGCGCGCTGAGCGGCCGGAAACGATGGAAGACCCACCGATACCTGGCTGAACCCCGCACCGCGCAGCAGGCCACGGATCGCCGGAGCGGAGAACAGCGTCCGCTTGGGCGGAATTCCCCCGCTGCGGCGGACCCGCCTTTCTACCATGCCCGCTGGCAACCAACCGACCGCCCAGATCCCGGTCTGCGCATCGGGACCGATGCTGAACCGGTTGGATGCCGTAAGGTGAATTCGTCCCCCCGGCCTGAGCACGCGATGCGCCTCGGCCAGGGTGCGGACCTGATCCTTCACGTTCTCGATCACCGCGTCAGCGACGACTACGTTGGCGCGAGCATCTGGAAAAGGCAGCGCCTCCGCACAGGCACAGAGCGTCGGAACGTCGGCGCCAGCCTCGAGCAACCGCTTCTTGCCGACGACCAGCCAGCGGAAGGCGATGTCGATCCCGGCGATTCGCGCATAACGATCCCTGGCAGCGAGCAGCATCGGCCCGGTGCCACAGCCAATCTCGAGCAGAGCGGCGTTGCGGGGTGCGGGCGGCGGACCACCCTCCCACGCTTCCAGGGTCGCGCGCGCCCGCGCCTCCGCCGCGACCTGCCCGCCGGTAAAGGCGCGAGCCTGCGCCGCCGTGACCACAGGCGTCTCTCTGTAGTAGTGCTCGACCAGGCCAGCGAAGTCGAAATCGTCGAACCGCTCGGCGAGCTTTCTACCCTTGGCGCGGTCGGCCTCGACATCGATGTACGGATCGGAGAAAACGCGCAGATCAGGAATGCCGAGTATGACTGGAAAGCTCGAACCGCACGACCGGCATCGAAATTCGGGCTCACCATCCCCGGACTCGTCGAGATCGGAGCGGCACGCCGGGCAGCAGAGCTCGATCCCGCGCCAGATCACCGTTCTTCTCCCGGTCCGCGTCCGGTCACGTAGCCGACCAGTTCACCTAACGACCAGGCGATCCCCGTGGCGAGAATCGCCGGGAGCGCGGCGGCCGCCGCCAGGGTCCTGCCTCCGCGGGCACCGTGGCGCATCGCCCTCTGGCAGATTACCGCCGGCAGCGCGGGCGTCATCGCCGCAAGGCTCGCCCGGCGCCCCAGTGACACGTCAGCTACGCGCGTGCCCGCGAAAATCCGTCCGTGCTCATAGCGTTCGCGCAAGGCAGCGCCGAGCGAGCGGGAGCGCTTCTGGAGAACCCGAATGGTGGGGGTCAGCCAGAGCGTCTCTCCCCGGCTGGCGAGTGCCCAGTTGACGGCCGTTTCGTGGAAGGCATCGCGCCAGACTGGGGCAATCGCCTGCAGTGCCTCACGCTTGTACGACACATTGCAGTCAGTGAGATAGGCGGCCGGTCCCTCGGAAACGGGGCTCATGTAGCGCCCATAGTCGCTAAGGTAGAGCGCCCAGCCCATTATGCCGTCGGGCTCCTGCTTGTCGACAGCGCCTCCAATCGCGGCATGCGGCGCGTCGTGGGCCGCACGGATCGCGGCGCACCACGACGCATCCGGCACACAATGATCTTCGGTTATGGCGACCAGCGCGCCTCGAGCTTCGTGAACACCCTGCGCCCGGCGGGCCGACGCACCGTAGCCTCGAGCGACTTTCACGATGCGAGGGCTGAGCGGGTGAGTGCGAAGCGATTGCCAACTCGCCGTCTGGTCATCGACCGGAATGATCACCTCCAGCGCGCCGGCCCCAACCTGCGCTTTGAGCGCGTCGAGGCAATGGCGCATCGAGGCAACCCCGGCGTAGGGCACGACCACCACCGAGACGAGCGACGATTCCGCCTCTTGCGCGCTAGGCGTCGCCACGGCGCATCGTTCCCTTCGGTGGATCCTCCGGTGTACGCCGCAGCGATGCCAATTGGCGCAGGCGCCTCACGAGATGTAGCCGAGACCGCTGAGTCGCTGGCGGATGATCTCCTCACCCTCTGCGTCCACCGCTCGGCTGCCATTTCCGGCAGCGAGGGATCCTCCGAAAAGAGATCGTCCCTGAAAGCTTTCCGGAATTTCGTATCCCCCTACCTCCATGAGCGTCGGGGCGATGTCGAGCAGCCTGGCGCCTTGCAATTCACCCACCGCGGGCACGTTGGGCGCGGCGAGAATGAATGCTCCGAACTGCGCATGATTGCAGTCGTCCGGTCCGGTGTCGTTCTCTCGCAGGTACAGCGACTCGTTGTAGCCAACACCCCCGATCGACCGCCAATCGAGCGCGCCGAAATGCACTATGAGGTCAGGGGCCACGTTCTTCACCGAGTGATAGGTCTCCTCGGGCTTGAACACGAGGCTTCCCATCGGCTTCCCATCCGGCGTGGGCAGCCCTTCGAACTTGCGCGCCATCTCATCTCTGAATTCATCGTACTCCGACGGCTCGATCACGCCATTCGGCTCCCGCCCTTTCACGTTGAAGAAAACGCGAGCGTAGTATCCGCCCTCGCTCCACAGCCGTGTTTTCTCCCAATTCACGTTCAGTTGTCCGAACGGTGTCACCGTATCGGGATATTCGTTGAGCACGAGCAAGCCCTGCTGCACAAGCCATTCATTCACGCAGAAGCCGCCATGCAGCGCCTGCGCCCCATGATCGGACACGACCAGCACCGCCGTATCATCGTCGAGCAGCTCGAGCACCCGGCCGATCTCTTCGTCGAGGTGCGCATAGAAGTCGGGGATCACCTGGGCGAATGGGGAATCGGGCTCGTAGTCCGGATGAGTCTCGTCGATGTACTTCCAGAAGCCATGGTGCACGCGGTCGAGCGCGATGTTCACAAAGTGGAAGTAGTCCCATTCGGCATTCTGCAGGTAGTGCCTGACGACAGTGAACTGCTTGGCGCTCATCTCGAAGATCTGATCGCGCAACCATGCCTTGTCGTCGGTACGGAATCCCTTCACGTCCACCAGATACTCTCCGACCAGCTCGCGTATCTCGTCCTTGATGCTGGCGGGGAAGGTGTAGTCGTCATCCACCGACGGCGTCATGAAGCAGCCGACCGAGATCCCGTTCAGCCGACGCGGCGGGAACGAGGGCGGAACTCCGATCACCACCGAACGCTTGCCCTCCATCGCCAGACTGTCCCAGATCGTCATTGCCTTGAACGATCTGGAATTGACGATCTCGAGCTTGTCGTAGGAGTGATCCGCGCGATTGCGGAATCCGTACACGCCGAGCGACCCTGGATCCTGGCTCGTCACCATGCACTGCCAGGCCGGAATCGTGATCGGCGGCACCACGCTTTCGAGGCGACCATAGCAACCCCCTTCCATCAGGCGCCGTATGTTCGTCAGGCGCTCATCGCCGAACAGCAGCGCCGGCGCCGCGCAATCCAGTCCTATGACGAGAAGTTTCATGAGTTATTGTTATCTGTGTGCGAGCGGAGCGCAGAACCAGCCCTCGCACTATTCCATTTTCTGCTGCACCAGCGCGGCGATGTCATCGAGCGTGTTGAGATGATCGACGCTCGCTTCGTGCGCCTGAACTTCGATACCGAAACGCTCCTCGAGAAAGGCGACCAGCTGAACGGTCGCGAGCGAATCAAGGATCGCGCCCTGAATCAGCGGCGTATGGTCGGCGAGTTCGGACGGCGAAGTTCCCGGAAGAAACTCCGTCAGAATGTAGTCCTTCACCGTGCTCTTGATGCTATCCCTGCTGCTCACATCGCCCCCCTGACCGGCTGGCGGCCGGCCGTGTTGAATGTGTAGGTACCAGCGTACTCTACGATTATCCGCTCTCCGCGAACCAGCCTTTCCCGCTCCCGTCCTTCACTCGGTGCGTCCGCTACAATCCCATCCAGCGGGCGATTATCGAACGCTGCATCTCCGATGTCCCGGAGTACAACGTACTCCCTACCGCATCGCGAAGTGCGCGCTCCACTTCGTACTCGGTCGCGAAGCCGTAACCGCCGAACACCTGCACCGTATCCATGGCAGTCCGAACGAGCATCTCGCTGGTAAACAGCTTGGCCATCGAGGCGTCCATCGACACGTTGCGCACCCGGCCAAGCTTCCACGCGGCGCGGTACACGAGCAACCGCGCCGCTTCGAGATTCACCTTCATGTCCGCAATGCGGTGTGCGACCGCCTGGAATTTTCCGATGCGCTGGCCGAACTGCATCCGGGTGCGCGCATAGGTTACCGCCTGCTCCATCAGGCGTTCGGCACCCCCAATGTGAATTGCGAACAGCAGCGACCTTTCCCAGTCCATCGCATGAGAGAAGACTCCGGCTCCGCCACCCACGGCGCCGAGCACTGCCTCGCGCGGCACTAACGCATCTTCCAGAATGAGGTCGCCCAGTGGGGCGGTTCGAAGTCCCATCTTCTCCATCTTGGGCCCTGCCCGGAAGCCCGGCATCCCTTTCTCGAGGACGAATCCCGTCACGCCACCGAAGTAACCCTTGGCTTCGTCGGTTACCGCGAACACGATCAGTACGTCGCCCTGCGGAGCATTCGAGATGAACGTCTTGGTGCCCGTTAGGCGGAACCCATCACCATCGGCGACCGCCCGCGTGCGAAGCGCGAATGCATCCGAGCCCGAGCCCGGCTCCGTCATCGCGTGCCCGCCGATCAGCGTGCCATCGCAAAGGCCCGGTAGCAGCCGCCGTTTCTGCTCATCGGTACCGAACTTCCATACCGGCACCACGCACGCGAGCAGGTGCGCGCAAATCGAGAACGACAACCCATTGTCCGAGCATCCGTAGCCGAGCGCCTCGAGCGCGACCGCGCAGGTCAGCGGATCGAACCCGCTTCCCCCGTACTCTTCAGGCACCGGCAGTCCCATCAAACCCATCCGCGCGCACTGCGTCCACAGATCGCGCGGAAACGACTGATCACGATCCCGGCCGATAACGCCACTGCTCAGCTCCGCTCGCGCAAACTTGACGATCGCCTCGCGCAACTCCTGCTGATCGGCCGACAGTGCGAAATCCATTCAGGCGCTCTCCTGCAGCCGCTGATAGTCGATCTTGTCCGTGGTCGTCTTCGGCAGCGCGTCCCGGATTTCGAATGCGTCAGGCACCATGTACGTCGGAAGGGCCTCGGCGCAAAACTGCTTCAGCTCTATGACGGAGGGCGTTCGGCCAACACAGCGGAGGAATGCCTTGATGCGCACATTGCCTTCGCCGTCCTTCAGCGCGATCACCGCGGCCTCCTCCACACACTCGTGCCGGTAAAGCCCGGCCTCGATCTCGCCGAGTTCTATGCGATAACCCCTGCGCTTGACCATTCGGTCCCGACGTCCAACGAACGTGTACGAACCGAGGCCATCATCGACGACCAGATCACCCGTGCGATACCACTGCTCGACGCCGGTATTCGGAAGAAACGCCCGTGCCGTCCGCTCCGGGAGATTCCAGTAGCCCTGCATTACACCGGGTCCGGAGATGCACAGCTCTCCCTCCTCGCCGACAGCGACGTCTGTTCCGTCGTGATCGACGACCCGGGCACGAAGTGGCGGGCACACACGTCCGATCGGGTACGGCTCGGTGCGCTCGTCAGGCACCCGTTCGCCTACTTCATGCCAGGTACAGACGTTGGTCTCAGTAGGACCGTACAGGTTAAGATAGCGCGGCGCCGGTAACGCCTGCTGCAGCGCGCGCAAGTGCTTCACCGGAAAGACCTCACCGGCGAAAAGCACGACCCGCAGCGATGACAGGTCGTGGCGCGCCAGCTTGCCGTATTGCACCAGCATCGTGAGGATCGACGGCGTGGAATACCACATCGTAAGGCGGCGCTCGGCGATAAGTGCGGCAAGCGCCACCGGCGCCTTTCCCAAGTCGGCGCCGATGAGTACCATCGTCGCACCATAGGTGAGGGGCAGGTAGAGATCCAGAATGGACAGATCGAAGTGGAAGGGCGCGTGCGACGAAAATCGATCGGATTCCACCGGCGCCAACTCTGCCGCACACCAATCGACGAAGGTCAGGGCGTTGCGATGTGTCAGCATAACGCCCTTCGGTTTGCCAGTCGACCCGGACGTGTACAGGATGTATGCAAGATCGTCGGTCTCGCCATGGATTTCGCTACGCGGCGCCATGCCCTGCTTCGAATCCAGCAGATCGAGTGCCGCGCCAAGCGCCTGACCGCTTCCGACACCGTCGAGCGCAATTACCGGCGGTCGGTCACCCAGCTTGTCGACCTCCGCACCCCATTCATCGAGCAGCACGTGCTCAATGAACGTGAGCCGCACCGCGCAGTCATGCAGAATGTACGCACTTCGCCATGCCGGCGCCGACGCATCCACCGGTACGTACGCCGCACCCGCCTTCATGGCACCGAGCAGAGCGGCGACCGCATCGATGGACTTGCGCACGTACACGCCTACGCGATCGCCGCGGCGCACACCGGAGGCAACCAGCCGATCGCGAACGCGATCAGTCAGCGCATCGAGCTCCGAATAGGTCACCGATCCGCCAGCCGGATCTTCCACCGCTGTTCGGTGGGGCCACCGCTTGGCGGCCCCCGCAAAGCGCGCAGCCAGAGTATCGAACGCCGTCGTCGTCATCGTCCGTCGCCGTTCTCGAGAAGTGTGCGTGTTCGCCGGTCGCTCACACGAGGAGTGAACTGCCTTCCATGGCACTCCCCCTGGGAACGCCGAGCGCGGCCAGAATGGTGGGTGCCAGATCCAGCAGGCTCGGCCGCGTACCGTCGAACGGCCGGTTCATGAACAGCACGCCGGGTACGAGCGCCGGATCGATGATGTGATCGCCGCCCCATCGCTTGATGTTGTCTTCGACGTACCCGCGTGGTATTCCACCTAACGCAGTAGCCCAGCTCACGCGGTATCCCGCCGCGAAGCAGGCGATCAGATCGGGCGATTCGGCCGCGAAGGCACCGTCATAGACCTCGGCCCTGGTAACGACCGCCCGCACCGCATCGGCGCCCCGCGCTTCATCGCGAAGACCGGTGAGTCCCGCGGCGATGGATGCCGATACAGTGGAGACGTCTTCAGGTGACACGATACCCTGTGCCTCGCGGCCGCGCACGTTCAGGTAGATGCTCCCGAGTCCCAGCGCATACGCCTTGGTGCCGGCCCAATCGACGTACTTGAAGAAATCGCCCGCGCCCTCGCCCGGTTCGGCGCCGGGCTGCAGGGCCAGAAAACCGTTGTCATGCAGCCACGTGTTGAGATGTACGCCACGCTGGAACGAACTGAAGCCGTGATCGCTGAGCACGATCAGCAGAGTCTCATCGTCCGCGTGCGCCATTACCTGGCCAACGATCGCGTCGCACTGGCGGTAGTGCTCCTCGATGGCTCCGGCCCATTCAGAGGCGTCATCCCCGTCGTTGTTGGCCGGATGGCCCGCTTCCCGGAAGCGCCAGAACATGTGCGCCAGACGATCGGGAGTGTCGAACAAACAGAACAGTAATCCCTCCTTCACCCTATTCAGCTCGTACATCAACATGCGCTCGCGTTCGCGCAGCACCTGCGTGCACTGGTCGAGATAGGCGCTCTCCGAAAAGCGCTCGTTGCTCAGGCCGGTGTGGTCTTCGACCATTCCGGTCGTGTAAAAGGTGCCGACTTCGCGCTCCAGCTCGGCGGCGTACTCCCAGGGATGGCTGATCGGGAACATTGATGCCCCCGGCTCGAAGTTCACCGGTGAAGCATAGATCTCCACGTGCGGCTCCAGCCTTACGAGATGGAATCGTACCATCCCCGTCACCGACTGGAGCATTCCCAGCTTGAACTTGAGATGGAGCCAGTCACTCCAGGTTCCTTCGCGGACTTCCAGGGCCTTCGGCTGTCCGTCGGATTTGACGACGATCTTCCTGCCGGCGCGATCGATCTCGAACGTGAGGTCCACCGAAGCGTCCCCGCGCGTCTTGGGATTTCGAGGACCGAGCAGCCGCGCCTTCGCGGTGTCCCGCCCGTCAGGCGTGATGCGCTCCACGTGCTCGCTCTCGCCCGGCGTTACGCCGTCGGCCGAGCTGTAGAACGTTGCTGTACCGAGCCCGCCCCGCAGGTCGGGCACGCCCATGCCGGCGAGCATGCGCCCCTTGAACTCGTCAGGCGGGTACGTGCAGGGGCACCGGATCACCACCGAGGGAATGCCGGCATCCGACAATACGGACCATACCGGAGTTCCACGGCGCAGATTTACCGCCTTCGGCGGAAGGAACGCGCTTTTCTGTTCGTAGCGGTTGAGCGCAAGATCGGGGAGGTACGTTTTTGGATCGCGCCTGATGAAGTCGAAGATGCCGTGCCCGCCCGGATTCACTCCCGTCGCAAATGTGGACCACGCCACTGGAGTCTGCGCGGGAAAGGTCGTGCGGCATCGCGAATAGCCTCCGGACGCGCGCAGGCGAGCGAGATTGGGCAATTCGCCACGCTCGAGCATGGGCTCGACGATCGACGGCTCCATCCCGTCGAGTCCTATCACCAGGACCTTCTTGGCTCTAGTCACTGAATATCGGTTCGCGTCGGGGGAGAACGGCTAGCGAACCGAACGTCTTCGGCCGGACAGCCACAGTCAATACCGCGC
>JBPCLX010000096.1:0-9116 GCA_051002815.1 Gemmatimonadaceae bacterium | reverse complement strand
GGCGGTCGCGCCATGGGGGGCTGCTGGCCGGCGTAACCGGCGAGCGATTCCTGGCGCCTACCCGCGCACCGCGCGAGCTGCGCACTGCATTGCGGCTCGAGCGCGCCGGCGTCCCGACCCCTGAAGTAGTTGCCTACGCCACCTATCCCGCCGGCAGTGCGTTTCGTCGCGCTGACATTGCAACTCGCGAGGTAGAGGGAAGCCGGCACCTCGGACAGCTGCTCACCGACACCGTGCCCGGCGCGGAGCGCACCGGGAGCTGGGCAGCGGTAGGCCGGTTACTCGCCAACCTCTCCGCCGCGGGCGCGCGCCATCCCGACCTCAACGCCGCCAATGTGCTGCTGGCAACGGGCGAGTCCGGCGAAACCGAGGCATGGCTCCTGGATGTGGACCGCGTGTGGTTCGACCGGCCCGACGAGCCGCGAGTGATGGAGGCGAACCTTCGCCGCCTGGCCAGATCCGTCCGCAAGTGGCGCGACCGCTGGGGGGCGCAGATCGAGGAGGCGGAACTGGAGATTCTCGCTCGTCAGGCGCGGAGCCCGGGTACGTGAGCCGCTTCCCGATGGAGCGGATAGCGATCGTCATGATGACGGCACTCGGCGACGCCGTCCACGTGCTGCCCGTCATCACCGCGCTCAAGCGAGCCCGTCCCGACTGCCACATCACGTGGATCCTTCAGCGCGGCCCGGCGATGCTGGTGCGTGGGCACCCTGATGTCGACGACCTGGTGGTGTTCGACAAGGCGAAGGGGGCGCGCGGGTTCCTCGAGGTACGAGAAGCGATGCGCGGCCGGCATATCGATCTCGTGCTCGCCCTGCAGGTGTACTTCAAGGCGGGCGTGGTCACCGCGCTCATCGACGCACCGGTCAAACTGGGTTTCGACCGGGCGCGCGCGCGCGACGTGAACTGGCTGTTCACCACGCACCGCATTCCGCCTCACGATAACCAGCACGTGCAGGACCAGTACCTCGAATTTCTCGACTATCTGGGCGTTCCGTCCCAGCCGGTGGAATGGAAGCTGGGCCCCTGGCCGCAGGAGCGGCAGATGCAGCGCGACTGGTTCGCGAAGGTCGATCGCCGGGTCGTGCCGCTCGTCGTGGGTACGAGCAAGCCGGAGAAGGACTGGCTTCCCGAGCGCTGGGCGGAGCTCAACGACGTTCTGTTCGAACGTTATGACCTGCAACCCGTGCTGGTCGGCGGACGTTCGGCGCGCGAGCTGGCCACCGGACGCATAATGGAGACCACCACCCGCCACCCTCCGATCAACGAGTTAGGCGGACCTCTGCGTGAGATGGTCGCGATTCTCGACGGTGCACCGCTCATCGTATCACTCGATACGGGTCCGCTGCACATGGCCGTGGCGCTCGACCGGCCGGTCATTAGCCTGATGGGGTACAACAACCCCAGGCGCGTCGGGCCCTACCGCAAGTTCCACGATCTGATCGTTGACGTGTACGGCGATGCCGGCGAGGACTACCCGATCACGCCCGCGCATCGCCATGACCGCATGGGGCGAATCTCCGTGGATGACGTCGTCGAAAAGGTCGAGCTGTGGCAGAGCCTCGGAGCTGTCTAGCCCGCTGATCGTCGGTCCGACCGCTGAGACCTGGCTCACGAACCGCTTCGTCTCAGCCTAACCCGGATTCTCCACCAGTACCTCGCGGTAGACCTCCAACGTCTTCTCCATCGTTCGCGTGACGGAGAACTCCTCGACGCGACGTCGGGCGCCCTCGATGATGCGCGCGGTGAGTGCGCCGTCTGTGGCGAGCCGCGCGATGGCGGCGCCGAGCGCACTGGGGTCGTGGACGGGGGCCAGCAGACCGGACTTCTCATGTTGGACGATCTCCGGGATTCCACCCGCCCGCGTCGCCGCGATCGGCGTGCCGAATGCCATCGCATCGAGAAGCACGGTCCCCAATCCCTCCTCCTCCGAGCTCAGGGCCGCGACGCTCGCCGATGCGAGCAGCGCGTCGGCGTCGGTGCGGTAGCCCGTGAGGTGCACGGAGCTGCCGAGCTGCAGCTCGCCGATCGCCTGCTCCACCGCCTGACGAAGTGGTCCCTCGCCAATCAGGACTCCATGCAGCTCCGGGCAGACCTTGCGCGCCGCGGCTACGGCTCGAACGAAGTTCACGGGATCCTTGTGCCGGACCAGCGCGCCGACCTGCACCACCCACGGTACTCCGGGCGGCAGTCCTATCGACGCGATCACCGAGGCGGCCGCCGGCTCGACGCGCCGCGACAGATCGACGCCGCTCGGCACGATCCTGATGCGTGACTGGGGCATCCCGCCGCGCACCATGATGTCCGCGATCGCCTGCGAGATCGCAATCAACCCGTGCGCGCGTCCGTACTTCCATCGCGTGCCAGCATTGGAGCGAAGCAAGAAATCGACGCGGCGAGTGAGCACCATCCGCGCGCGCGTGCCCATGGCCGCCAACGCCGCGAGTGCGACGGCGTGGCCCGTGTGCGCGTGCACGATCGCGACCCTCTCGCGACGGATCAACCGGCGAAGCCGGGCGGCGGCGAACGGATCGAACTCGGTGAACGGCTCGACTTCCGCGGTCTCGACACCCGCCGCCATCAGGCGTTCCGCCAGCGGCTCGCCCCTGCGCACGGCGACGATCGGGCGATGCCCGCGCGCCAGCATCTCCGTCGCGAGCCAGAAAACCTGCCGCTGCCCGCCCCGCCAGCCGCGCTCAGTGTCCACATGGAGCACGGTGAGGGCGTCCGAAAGGCTCACGCGCCGGGGCCGGGGGGGCCGGGAGTGCCGGGAACGCGATACTTCGGGTCGTTATACATCTTGAATTGACGATATACCCGGGGCACCACCCGGCCGGCGGCGATGTCTGTCAGCAGTTGCGTCAGCTCGGCGGCAAGGTCGTCGCGCTGCAGTGTCAGCACCTCGAGCTTGCTCTCGCACTGCGAACGAAATTCCGCCGTTGCATCGCGGCGCTCGGCCTGTTCGCGCATGTGATAGCGCTTCAGTTCCACGATGCTCAGCTTGTCGGCGAGCCAGCCTACCGTTTCAGCCATTGGACTGCTCGCCTCGCGCCGCGCGCACCGTGTTCATCACTTCCTCGTCGATGCGCTCGATGAAGTCGTTGCGCTGCTGGTTCAGCTGGTCGATCTGCCGCTTGGCCGCTGCTACCTGCTGATCATCTCCAGCACGGGCTTTGTCCTCCTCGTGCCAGAGGTGGACGTTGGTCTCGGCCAGGCGGGCAATGAGTTGACCTATCGAGTTCATCGGGAAGCGGGATGCGGGGAATGAGAAAGGGGGGCGGATGCCCCGTGGTGAACCGCGAGCAGGGCGCGCACGCGGTCGAGCACGCCAACCACCGGGATGCCCACCAGGCCCGGATGACGCACGTGCTGCCGGCGTTTGCGCGCCCCCATCACCGGCACGCCCGGATCCACCACTATCGCCGTCGTCGGCAGGTGCGGATTCCACTGGACCGGGTCGGTTGGACCGTAGAGTGTTACCCGCGGAACACCTAACGCAGTGGCAACGTGGGCTGGACCGGTGTCGCCGCTCACCACCACATCGCACAGCGCGATGGTGGCCATGAGCAGACGCAGATCGAAAACGCGGACGACCGGTACATCGGGCGCCATTTCCCGGAAGCGCGAGAGCCGCGCTCCATCGCCGGGGTTCTCGAGTACTACCGGGGCCGCGCCGCTCCGTTCGAGGGCCAGTGCCAACTCGGCGAACCGTTCGGCAGGCCATTCGCGAATCGGCTCGCTCACCGAGAGCACCAGCGCCACCCGCGCCTTGTCGTCAGGCACGGCTGCCTCACGGAGCGCCTGCGCGGCGGCCGACTTCTCGTCCGCGGTGACAGCCAGCCGCGTCATCGGCTCGCCGACCGGTACGCCAAGTGCTTCGAGAAAGCGCTGGCGCTCGCGCACGACGTATACGTTGGGCAGCCCGGTACGCGGAACAACGTGAGTGTACATGGCCCGCCACACACGCACACCCCAGCCGGCACGCACCGGCGCGCCTGACAACCAGGAGAGTCTCGCCGTCGTCGGGCTGCCCTGCCCATCGATTATCCAGTCGTAGCGACGCGCTCTAATGCGCGCCACCTCGGACAACGGATGCGCTCGATCGTACACAAGCAGCTCATCGATGAGCGGATGGTTCCGGAGGAGCTGCGCGGAAAGGGGCGACGTCAGCACGTCCAGCTCCGATTCTGGAAAGGCGCGACGCAGGTCCTCCAGAATCCCCGCGGCGAGAATCACGTCACCCAACCGCCGCAACTGGATGATGAGCACGCGCCGCGGCGGCGGCACACGCTCAGCCGGCATGGTCAGACATGCTGGGATCGCTCGGGAGCATGGGCGGAAAGCTACGCGTCACCTCGCTTGTGGAACACCCGCGAGCCGTCACCCCCGCGACCTCCGTGGCGCCTCACGAAGCAGGCTGTCGACGGCCTGAATCACCGGCTCCGCTCCGAGATCGGCGAACGATCGCTCCTTCACCCACACCACCCGGTGTGGCACTCGCCAGGGCACGTAAGCCGCCGAGGATGTGAGGATGAACAGCGCCACTGGCACCTCGAACGCGACTGCCGCGTGCGTGATGCTCGTATCGGGGGTGAAAACGGCGTCGGCGGCGGCCACCATCGCGAACGCGTCGCGCACCATCGGCGTGTCCACCGGCGTGGCGCCGCACGCCGCGGCAATCTCGCGTACCACGCTCCTCTCCGCGGGCGCGCCGATCACCACGATCGCGATATCAGGGTGCCGGGCGCGCACGGCATTCGCCACGGCTACGTAACGCTCGCCAGGCCAGCGCCGCTTGGCGATTGCCGCCGACAGGTTCATCAGAAGCCGGCGCGGTGTGTCGATCGAGCTGGCTCGTTCGACCTCCCGCCACCGCCGCTCGCCGCCCTCCAACTCGCCTGCGCTCAGCGCAATGGATGGACGCCAGTTGTCCAGATCGGGCTCGACGCCGAAAACTCGCGCAATGACCGCCGCCATCTCGAGCTGGTGGCCCGCAGGCGCGGGAGCGACAGGGATGGTGTAGATGAATTCGTTTTCCTGTCCGGCTACTCCAATGCGATGCCGGGCGCCGGTGGCGAGCATCACGAAGATCATCGTCAGCGATGCCTTCCTGACGGCCGCATGATCATCCACGATCGCGTCGTATCGCTCTCTGCGTAAGGCACGCAGCGTACGCATGTAGTGCGTCTTGCGCTTCGACTGAAAGATATGGACGCGCCTTACGTGAGGATTGCCTTCAAGGACCGAAGCGTTCGCCGGCGACGCGAGCACGTCGAGAGTCACCGTCGGATAGGATGTGGCGATCGCTCGAATCAGCGGCGTGGCCAGAATCATGTCGCCGATGCGGTCGTACCGCATGTAGAGCACCTTGTACGGACGGGCTCCCCAGTCCGGTATTTCCCCCCGCCCGCGTGGAAGCATGCGGGCGAGCGCGCGCATCCATGCACCCTTCCATGCGCGCTCGAGCCCTTTGAGTGGACGGGAAGCCAATGCCTAGCGAGGTGCGGAGGCGTGCAAACCGCCGAACCGGTAGATGAGTCCCACCGACTCGATGAGGTGTATGGTCCGATGCAGCGGCAGACCCATAACGGCAAAGTAGTCGCCCTCGACACGCGAGACGAGCGTAGCCCCGTAGCCCTGTATTCCATACGAGCCGGCCTTGTCCATCGGCTCACCGGTGGCGATGTAAGCATCGATGTGGTCGGCGTCGAGTTCGCGAAAGGTGACGGACGGGCTTTCCACGGCGCTGGCCTCAGCCACACCATACCGGACGGCGACGGCTGTATGGACCGTATGCGATCGTCCCGCCAGTCGTCTGAGCATCTCCGCGGCATTGGAGGCGCTGCGCGGCTTACCTAACACGTCGCCATCCACCACGACGATCGTATCGGCCGCGATGATCAGCGCATCGCCCGCCCGCGGCGCGACCGCCGCGGCCTTCTCGCGAGCCAGTCGCTCGGCGTGGGCGGGTGGATCCTCTCCAGGCAGGTACCGCTCGTCGATGTCCGCCGGCATTATCTCGTGCGCCACCCCGATCATGTTCAGCAGCTCGCGCCGCCGCGGCGAGCCCGAGGCCAGCACCACGCGCACCGCATTCATCTGTCGAGCACCAGCGTCACCGGACCATCGTTCACCAGCTCAACTTCCATCATTGCGCCGAACTCCCCCGTCTCTACGCGCGCCCCCCGGTCGCGCAGCAGCTTCACGAAACGCTCGTAAAGCGGCACCGCGATCTCGGAAGGCGCAGCGTCGACAAAGCTCGGGCGCCTGCCCTTTCGCGCATCGCCGTACAGGGTGAATTGCGACACGACGAGCAGCGCTCCGCCCGCCTCGGCCAGCGCACGGTTCATCTTGTTCTCGTCGTCGGAGAACAGGCGGAGGCCGAGGATCTTTTCCGCCATCCACTCGAGCCTGGCGTCATCGTCATCGTGCTTGAAGCCGACGAACAACGCCAGCCCGCTGTCGATACTGCCAGTCACGCGATGCCCGTCACCCGCCTCGCGGACACGAACCTCGGCGCGCGATACGCGCTGCACGACGATGCGCATTCAACCTTCCGCCGGCCGCCGATAGGCGACCAGGGTCGTGCCTGCGACGTGCTTGAGCGGCAGCTCGCGGGCCAGCTCGTTCAGCGCAGTGAACACTCCGTTGGCACGGTGGCGTGTGCCATCATAGTCGTGCCAGAGCACCACGCCTCCGGGGCGCACCATACGCAGTGCCTTGCGCGAATCACTCAGGACGTAGCTGTACGCGTGCGACCCGTCCACGAAGATGAGATCGCACCGGCCGACATACTGTGTTTCGTCGAAGGTCTTGCTGTCGCCGAACAGCTGCACGACGCGCGATGCCTCCGGTGTACCAGTGTAGCGAAAGGCAGTGAACCGCGATTCTTCCAGCGCGTTGGCGACGTCGGTAGCGTTGTCACGCTCATCGCCTTGATAGGCGTCGCGCTGGTCGGGAGCGAGCGTCAGCGTCACCACCTTGCCGTCAGGCGGCATGTTGCGCGCCCACAGGTACGCCGTCTTGCCCGTGCACGTTCCGAACTCGAAAGCGAGCCCAGCCCGCTTGGCGAGGACCGACAGAACCCAGGCTTCGGCATCGCTCGTACCCCCAGCGACGGCGATGCTCCCCCGTCCAATGAACCGTACCTCCGCATCGGTTGTGGGCCCGAGCTCATCGACGCTCAGGGCATTGTCGAGCTCCTCGATCCGAATCTTCGGGATCGGCCACGGCCGGAAAAGCCCTCGCTGCTTCCGCTGCCGCCGCAGGCGCGCAAGATGCCACGCGAGCAGCGCGACAGCTGCGAGAAGCAGGAAATTGATTGATAGGAGAAGGGCGGTCACGAAGTCGGGTCGGAAGTAAGAGCACCGAACGCAACCAATCTAGCGGGGTTGGAAACCGTCATTCCGCCGAAAGCCGGAATCCAGTGGCAGGGCCCGAGTTGCCGACCCACCAATCGCCTGGACCCCGGCTTTCGCCGGGGTGACGAACGCAAAACGGGACGGAACGCGAAACGGGACAGCCAAGGCTGTCCCGCTTTCGCTCCCCCGCATCGCGCGTCGCGCGTCCCGCACCCCGATCACTCCACCGTGACTGACTTCGCCAGGTTCCGCGGCTGATCCACGTCCGCGCCACGTTTGACCGCGATGTAGTAGGCGAGGAGCTGCAGCGGCACCGAGGCGAGCACCGGCGTGAACATGTCGATCGTGTGGGGGATCCGGAACTCGTAATCCACCTTCCCCTCGAGCGACTCCTCTTCCATGCTCGTCAGCGCGATCACACGTCCGCCGCGCGCCTTCACCTCCATGACGTTGCTCACAATCTTCTCGAAGACAGAATCGTGAGGCGCGATGAAGCACACCGGCATGTTCTCATCTATCAGCGCGATCGGCCCGTGCTTCATCTCCGCGGCGGGATAGCCCTCGGCGTGGATGTAGCTGATCTCCTTCAACTTGAGCGCGCCCTCGAGTGCCGCCGGAAAATTGTAGCCGCGGCCGAGGTAGAGGAAATTGTTGGTGTCGAGGAACGCTTCGGCGATCTCTTCGACTTCCGCCGCGCGGTCGAGAATGTCCTGCACCTGATCGGGTATCGCGCACATCGCCTGCGCTATGGCCCGACCGCGCTCGATGTCCAGCCCGCGCAGACGCGCCAGCTTGAGGGCGAACAGCGCCAGGGCCATGACCTGGCTGGTGAACGCCTTGGTCGAGGCTACGCCGATCTCCGGACCGGCGTGAATGTAGATACCGCCGTCGGATTCACGGGCAATTGTCGAGCCGACCACGTTGACGATGCCTAACACCCGGGCGCCGCGCCGCTTTGCCTCCCGCATCGCCGCCAGCGTGTCCGCGGTCTCTCCGGATTGGGAGATCCCCAGCATCAGCGTGCGCTCGGTGATGATCGGGTTGCGGTAGCGGAACTCCGATGCGTACTCCACTTCGACCGGAATGCGCGCCAGCTCCTCGATCATGTGCTCGCCGATCAACGCCGAATGCCAGCTGGTGCCGCAGGCGGTGATCACGATGTTGTCGAACTCCAGCAGCTGCTCTGACGTCAGGTTGAGCCCTCCGAGGCGCGCCGTGCCATCCTCGGGCTGCAGGCGGCCGCGGAACGTGTTGGCGATCGTCGTCGGCTGCTCGAAAATCTCCTTGAGCATGAAGTGCGCAAAACCGCCGTGCTCGATCATGTCGAGATCCCAATCGATTCTGCTCACGACGCGCGTCAGCTCGACGGCGTCCAGGTCGATGACGCGATAGCCGGTGCGCTCCAGCACGGCGAGATCGCCGTCGTCCAGATAGACAACCTCACGAGTGTGCGCCAGAATCGCCGAGACGTCGCTGGCAACGAAGTACTCACCATCCCCCAGACCGATCAGCAGAGGGCTCCCCTTACGAGCCGCGACGATCTTGTTCCGCTCCTCGCTCGTCACGACGGCAATGCCGTACGTTCCTTCGACGGAGCGGAGCGCCGCCGTGACCGCTTCCTCGAGGTTGCCGTCGTAATATTCCTCGATCAGATGTGCCAGCACTTCCGTATCCGTATCGGAACGGAAGGAGTGGCCGGCTTCGATGAGCGCACGGCGCAGCGCCGACGCGTTCTCGATGATGCCGTTATGCACG
>JBPCLX010000095.1:0-20922 GCA_051002815.1 Gemmatimonadaceae bacterium | reverse complement strand
ACGTCATCCCGTCATCGTTGCTGACCCGAATTTCGCCGTGCGGATCGATGTCGAAGCCGTCGCCGAAGTAGCGGGTCCAGTAGAGCACCGTCACGGTATCGGCGCCGGCCGGCACTTCTATCGGCGGCGAACGGAGCGTTCCGCGGACCGCAGCCCAGGCACTCGATCCGGCCACCACCGGCCCTTCGCGCTCCCATCCCGTGGCGGACCACGCCACGTCGTCAGGCTCGGCGCCGGTCGCAGCAAGCACATCGGACCGGAACGCCTGTGGTCCCACCTCGACCGCTGCCTGCGCCGGACGGGCGACGCGCGGAGAGACGAGTCGCCGCATGTGGACGGCACGTGCGGTTGCGGGATCGGGCATGAGTGGAATCCCCGCCGGCTCGCGTACCGCCGTGTGGGCGAGCATACCTAGCGGCACGCGCAGACGAATGACCGGCGACAGCGACTCCAGCTCGATCTCGCGGACCGGCAGGCCGCTCGCAACCGGCCGCGCATGCAGCGGATCCGCCGCGGCATCGAGCACGTCGAGCGCGAACGGCAGATTGTCGAGGAACACGCGCTGCAGCTTCGACTCGTCGTCGGGAAAATCGAAGCCGTAAAAGACGTTCCCTTCCCATCCGCTGGTAAGCTCCGGAGTGAAGGGCAATACCCCCCGATCTCCATACGCCCAATCGGTATAGTCGCCGTTGGTAGTGTACAGGTTCCACGCTGGCGCCGGATGATAGTGGTCGCGATCCGAGCCGGGAAGGCGGTCGATCACAGCCGGGTGCACATCGGTACCGGCGAGCGCGCGAAAGATCGACAGGTCGTCAGGCAGGAGCCCGAAGGCGTAGCCCCACGGATAGAGGATCTGCCCGGTGAACGTGTGATAACTCACCGACAGCACTGGCGGATGCGCCGCATGGAACGCGGCGATTGCCTGAGTTTCCGGCTCCGAGTGCGGACCGGTTCCGCGATACACCTCGGAGGTGGGCACCGGCGACGATCCCTGGTCGTCGTTCCCCCATCGAAATGCGTGGTTCCGATTGAGATCGACCCCCATCGAGCCGTTCGCGTTCAGCCGCCGGTTCTTGCGCCAGAACCGGTCGGTGGTGTGCGTATACTGATATCCGTCCGGATTCGCTACCGGCACGATCCAGATGTCGCGACGCGTGACGAGAGAGTCCGTGCGGACATCCAATGGCAGCCCCCCCGCCAGGTGGCGGATCAACCGCAATGCCATCTCGGTCGCCGCCCACTCTCGCGCGTGGTAGGTGGCGAGGAACAGCACATTGGGACGCGACGGAGAATCGTCAGGCGCACCGATCTTGACGGCGAGCAACGGGCGTCCCTCGATGGAGGTGCCAATGGTATCGAGATGGACGATCGGATTTGCCGATGCCAGGGAGTCGAGCCACACGGCAATGCCGCGCTGCGGGTCGTCGAAGGACCGGTAGACCGTCGTCATGGCGCCGGGCTGCAAAGCGACCCGATCGTGTATCGCTCGAGCCACCGGCGTCTCGATCTCGCTGATCAGCGCGCCCGCGCCTTCGAGCCGTGCCGCCTCGCTTTCGTCAGCCACGACGATGACGAACCCTGGCCGGCTGCTCACCACGTCGAAGCCGTCCCGGCGCAGCTCCGCGGCGGATTTTCCCTCGACCCGAAGCTGGCGGTGCTGGGCAAACGTCGCCGACGGGAGCGCCGCAGCCACGAGCAAGGCGCATAACCGCGTCCACCGCCGCCACCGGGCGGGCGGGTCATGCGCGCCGGCGAGCGCGAGGCGCACCGCCGGCCAGCATGCATCGGCCGCGGCGAAGGTAGCGCGCGCCGCGTCGGTCCACGCGCGCCACGAAACGAGCCGCCGGTCATCGTCCGCACGCTGGAACGATGCGGCGGCCGCGGCGAGCGCATCCACGGCGCCCAGCAGCGGGAGGGTGGCGTCTTCCAGCGCGGCGTCGAGGGCTCGGCGCTCCGCGCCCGCCCGCGGCACCCGCGTCACAGCCAGCACGCTTACCGCACTCGCCAGTTCGCGTCGCAACAACGCCGCGTCCAACGCCTGCATGCGGCCGCGCGGATCGGTGGTGCGCATGGCGCGCCGGCGAGCCGCCAGCAGGGGAGCGAACAGCGTTCCCTGCGCCACGTCGGCCTTGGCGCGCGCGGAACCTAACGTGCGAAGACCGCGGGTGAGCTCCGGCAGCACGCAGGCGTGGGCTGCCAGCGACTCGACGAATGCCGCGGGACCCGCCGTCATGCAAAGGGAAAGCGAATCGCCCCCACTCACCGCCAGCGCGATGCCGTCACCGGCCATCGACCAGCCGTCCAGGCGTCCATAGGGCAGCCGCAGCTCGCCCGCATCCATGACCATTGCCAAACCGCGCTCGCCGAGCCGCACGGTGACCCCACCGCGAACCTGCCGCCCGCGCACCGTTCCCGCGACCTCACCCGCGAATTCCGCAATTCGCTCGTCAGGCACGGCTGCGATCCCGGGAAATTCCTTCCATTAGTTCGGCGTCGCTGACCGCGGCCGCGGTGCCGGTCCGCTCCTCGAACAGCGCCATGAAAGTTGCGAGCGATGCGGCGGTGAACGCCTCTCGCGAAATGCCCGTTGCCAGGATGGCCGCCTCGATGGCCTGTGGAGTCCCTTCGACCTCTACCAGGTCATCCATGCGAGGATAGCGCTCTAGCCTTATCACCGCACCGTGCAGAGTGAGCTGCACAATGACCCGATCGATCGCCAGCGTTACCTGGTAGCCGAGCTGCTCGAGTATCACCGCCAGCGTGCCCGGATCATCGATCGAAGTGGAGCGCTCCTCGCGCACCTTGTATCCCCCGCGCCGTTCGGTCGCGCCCTTGAAATCCAGGGAGGAACGCACCACGGTGCCGTTCAGGTCGCGATAGGCACGGAGCCGGAGTACGTGGTCCCGGGCGAGAAGATCGAGCGACTCGGTGTCGTAGCGGCGATCCTCCAACCGGCCTTCGAACTCGAGTGCCGCGCCTTGTGAGCGCAATCTTTCGAGCAGCGCGTCCCAATCGGGGACTATGGCCTTGAGCTCCCACTCAGCGTGCTCCTTGGTGGTCATGGCGCGTCAGGCAGACAGTATGGCCTGAACGACCGCCTCGGTGTCGGCGAGATCCTCGAACACCGCCGCTGGAGAATGCCGTGCAAGATCCGTCACCGAGTACCGGCCGGTCGCGACCGCGACCGCGCGTGCTCCTATCTCCCGGCCGCAATCGATGTCAGCCGGCGTGTCTCCGATGATGACGATTCGGTCCCCGGAGATGTCCAGACCGAGCACCTCGAGCGCTCGCTGCCTTGCGACGGCGGGAAGGTGCGGCCGGTGCTCGGCGTCGGATCCGAATGCGTTTACCCTGAACCGATTGATGTCCAGCCCCACCGCCGCGAGCTTGAGCGCAGCGCCCCTCTCCAGATTTCCAGTCAGCAGGCCGAGTATTACATCGTCGCGCATCTCCAGTGCCGCCAGAACCTCCACCACTCCGGCGCACATCGTCGGACGGCGAGTGCCGTCCGCCAACTCATGCTCCAGCCGCTCGAGGTAGAGCTCGAGCAGAACAGGCAGCCGTTCGTCGATGTGGGCGTCGGCATGGCCAAGCTCGCGCATCAGCTCGCGTACTATCTGACGGTCGGTCTTGCCGTCGAAGCGGTATTTCGGCTCGCCTGACGAGCCGAAAACCTCCACCAGAGCGGTTTCCATGGCTCGGCGCCCCATCCCATCGCTCCACAGGATGGTACCGTCGATGTCGAATAGTACGAGTCTCACGAGCGCGTCAGGAGCACGCCGGCGATGATCGCCCCGGTGCCGCCCCACTGGGCGGCGGTAGGCACCTCATTCAACGCCCACCAGGCAACCAGCAAGGCTATCACCGGCTGAAGATTGACATACATGGCCGTTCGCGTAGGACCCAGCACGCGCACGCCGCGCAACCAGAACAGTCCCGCTACCGCGAGCGCCCCGAATCCACTATAGACCAAAGCGAGCCACAGGCCGGCAGGCATGGCGCCCCAGGACACAACCGCCAGCGACGGCGATGCCACCACCAGGAGCGGGATCAAACCACTCAGCATGGTGATCGAACCGAGCTGCACCGCGCCGATCCGGTTGGCATACGGCTTGAGAAAAACTGAAAAAACCGCCCAGCACAAAGCCCCGGCAAGCACCAGCATGTTCCCCAGAAGCGTGCTGGAGCCTGACGACGATGCCGGCGTGCCGGCTGTCACCAGACCGATTCCGGCCAGCGAAAGGCCGATGCCGCTCCATCCGCGTGCGCTCACCCGTTCGACCCCCATTATCCGCCCGATCAATGCCACGAACGCCGGACCGGCGGCGAGGATGAGCGCTACCGTACCGGCGCGTGTCCGTGCTATCCCTTCGATGAACAGGATCTGATACAGCCCGTTGCCGAGAAGGCCGAGCACGAACAGCGAACGCGCATCACGCCACGAGAGCCGCAGACCGCCGCGCGCCCACACCAGCACGCCGAGTGTGATCACAGCGATCGTCATGCGAATGCCATTGAATGCCAGCGGCGCCAGCTGTGTCGTTCCGTACTTGACGACGCTGAAGTTCACGCCCCAGATGAGGCTCATCCCCAACAGCATCATGTCCGTCGAGGAAAGGGCCGGCGTGGCGCTCGGATCCGTGGAGCCGGGCGCGACCGCGCCGTTGCGTGAAACCATGCGGGAAAGCTAGGCCGCGCACTCAATGTTGGGGAGCGCTGGCACGGACGCTCGCGCGACCCTAGCTTGCGGCCATGAATGTCACCTTCGCTCTATTCGCAGACGCGGCCAACCTTTCCCAGGAAGGGAAGCTGAACATCCTCGGCGTATTCGACGCCGTCCAGGTAGCCACACTCCCCACGGTACACCCACGGGCGCATCTAGTCGTGCATCTCAAGGGATCCCCGCACGACGCAGGAGCGCACTCGGTCACGCTGCGCTGGCTCAATCCCGAATCTCAGGAAATGTGGTCCACGGTTGGCGAGCTGAACGTGGGACCGCCGCCCCCCGGGGTCACGGAAATGGACATGCCGCTCATCGCCGCCCTCGACCTGCCGATAGACCGCGCCGGGACATACACGATGGCCATTGCGGTCGACAATCAGGCGGTTGTGCAGGTTCCGCTGCACGTCCGTAGTGGGGCCGCTACCATGCGCCCCACGGGGCTGGTAAGCTAGCCGCGGTGGCTCACTATGCGCCGGGCGCCGGTAATGCGCCCGCGCAGTGTGGTGACATAGGGATCGTCGCTCGTCGTCAGGCGATCCACCGCCCATCCGCCACGTCCGATCGCGCTATGCACTATTCGTGCATCACCTAGCGCTATGGCGACGTGCGTGACACGCCGGTCGTCCCGGTTCGAAAAAAGGAGCAGGTCGCCGGGCGACAGTCGATCGGGCGCGTCGGCAGCAGGCTCGCCCACCGTCGCCTGCTGCGATGAATCCCGCGGCAGCGAGAATCCGTGCAGTCCGAACACGGATTGCACCATCCCGGAACAGTCGGCGCCCCACGGAGTGACGCCGCCCCACTGGTACGGGGCCCCCTCGAACCTGGTGAGCGCGGTCCGCGCGGCGGCGGCAGGGTCGTGCGGGAATCGCGCGCGGGCGGCATTCATCTCGATCACGTCGCCAGACTCCACCGTCTCGTCATCGGCCAGCAGCGCGCCTAGCGGCAGCGATCGGCGGCGGCCCTCTCCGGTCACCGCCAGGCACCCTAACGATATTCTGCCGCCGGCGAAGCGGCGCGCGATCTCACGGGAGACCATGGCGCGCACGTATCCGGCGTGAACCCAACCTTCGTAGTCGTCCGCACCGCGCACGCGGAACCATGGGGTGGTCACCTCGAGTACTTCCAGCGCCGCACCGGCCAGCCGCTGCGACACCTGCTCCGCCCCGGCGCGGGCCTCCGCAAGCAGCGGGGCGATCGGGCTGGTTACGATCAGTCCAGCGCTCGTCATGACATGGCCCCGTCCGCCGCGCCGAGAACCCCATCGCGTCCGCGAGCCATCAGCACCGCGCGCTCAACGGCCTCTTCCAGCACCGCGACCGCCAGCGTCTCCACTGCAAGCACGGGTGCGGTCGAGCCGCTGTGCGGGCACAGAGCAACGATCACGTCGCCGTCGAAGCTTGTGGCAACCGGAGAAATACGGCGCCCGAAAGCCACCGCCGCCACGCGCGCCAGCTGCGTCACCTCCACTCGGGAGAGCGTAACCGAGGTGATCACGACCGCAAGCGTCGTGTTGGCAGCCGCCAGCGCGCCGAAGTCGGCGGACGATCCCGCTCGGAGCCGCGTGCCCTGGTCGAGCCAGCTGCCATCCGCATCGCGCGCGCCGGCTACGATTCTGCCGCTGGCGTCACGAACATCGCCTAACGCATTGACCGCGGCGACGGCGCCTACCTTCACGCCATTCATCTCGAGCACCGCGCATCCGATACCGCTCTTCATCGCCTGCCCGATACCGAGTCCCTTGCCGACGGTGGCGCCCGTCCCCGCCCCCACGCTCCCTTCGGCGACATCGCGCGCCGTCGCCGAGTCGCACGCGTCGTATGCCATGACGGAAGTCGGACGCGATCCCGGACTGCCGCAGGGAAACAGGTCGAACAGGCATGCCGCGGGCACGATCGGCACCACCGCCCCTCCGCCCACCGGAAAGCCGCGCCCCCGCTCCTCCATCCAGCGCATTACGCCCGCCGCCGCATCCAGTCCGTAGGCCGAGCCCCCGGTCAGCAGAACCGCATCGACGCGGTCGGTGAGATGCTCCGGTGCCAAAGTGTGCAGTTCTCGCGTGCCGCTCGCGCGACCGAGCACAACCGCACCTCCACGGAAGGCGCTGGCCACACCTCGCACCACCGTACAGCCGGTGCCGCCCACCAGATCCGTCGCGTGTCCGATCACGACACCCAGACCGCCGAAATCGGCCGTCACCTGGAGGGTGGCGTCTTCGTCGCGGGTGGGTTCCTGGCGGCGCACGTACTACATAACGCCACCCCCAGCATCGAGCATCGCAGACATATGAAGGTGCCGCACCCATCGCACGGATAGCCTTCGGACGCGCGTTCGGAATTTCCGCACGCACGGCAGATCATCGCGTCCCGCTCCGGCGTCTCGCTCATGATCGTCTTGCCTCCGAATAAAGCAATTCCGCAATTGCATCGCTCGGCTGCGACGGGCGGACGACCGGCATTCCGCCCCGCCGAAGCACCGACAGCGGAAGTTCCGCGTCCGCGTCCGACATGATTACCGCTCGTGATGCAAGTCGCGGATCGCGCTCGGCCAGCGTCGCGAACAGCGCAGCTCCACGCCGGTCGGCCGACCGGAGATCGACGAACACCGCATCATACCTGGTGGCGCCGCTTCGCGCGAGCGCATCGCTCGCGTCCACGACACTCGTAACGCGATGGCCCGCCGTACCGAGGCACGCGGCGAGTGCTTCCCGCTCAGTGGACGCCGCACCCAGCAGCAGGAAATGCATCACGGCATCGCCGTCGCCGGTCGTCGCGACGATTTCGTCAGGCGTCGTCAACGGGAGCTCGACGGCGAATCTCGCGCCCCTGCCCGTTTCGCTGATCAGGCGCACCTGACCGCCGTGTTCGCGCACTATTCCATCGGAAATCGACAGACCGAGTCCCGTTCCCTCGCCGACCTTCTTGGTGCTGAAGAAAGGGTTGAAGATCCGATCGGCGAGCTCCTCGGGAACCCCCGGTCCGTTGTCGGCAACGGTGACTACCAGCACATCCCCGTTTCGCCGGGAGGTGATCGTCAGCCGCTTGCCTCCCGGCTGATCGTAAAGCGCATGCTCGGCATTGTTGATGAGGTTCAGGAATACCTGCTGCAGTTGCGAACCATCCGCGGGGATGCGCGGCAGCGCCGGATCGAGCTCGGTGTGCAGATCGATCTGATGCGTACGCAACGCATAACGACGTAGCTCGATTGCGTCGAGCACGACCTGATTGAGATCGGTTTCGGTACGCTCCGGTGGGCGCTGCCGGGCGAATAGCAAGAGGTTCGAGATGATCTTTGCCGCCCGCTTGGCTTCCTTGTGCATCGTCACTACCGCATCTCGCACGGCGAGATCCGAGTGCGGCGTAGCCATCAGCAACTGGGAGAACGCGAGGATTCCCGCCAGCGGATTGTTCAGCTCGTGCGCCACTCCGCTCACCAGCTGACCGACCGCTGCCAGCTTTTCGCGCTGCATCAGCTGTTCAGTCAGCCGCCGCTCATCGGTTACATCCCTGACGATGCCGAGGGCGCTCACCACCACCCCCTCATCGGCGAGCGGAGTGAGGGTGAGCGAGCCAATGCGTAACTGGCCGGATCCGTCGCGAAAGCGGACTTCCGCGCGCTGGCGCTCACCGCGCATGGCCGTCGCGTGTGCCTGACGCATCGCCGGACGGTCGGCCGGTTCGATGACCTCGATGAACTGCATCTCCATTAGACGCTCGCGCGGAATCCCCAATCCGTTCTCGAGCGCTTCGTTCACACTGGTGAAGCGGCCGAGTGCGTCAACCGTGAATATGGCGTCCCACGCGGACTCGACCAGCCTCTGGAAGCGGGTGTGTGCCCGCCGCAACTCGGCATCACGACGTCGCTCCTCCGTGATGTCGCGAGCGATCCCGAGCACGCCGACCACCTCTCCACCCCTGTGGATAGGCGTGTTGGTGACGGAAGCCAGACGCCGCTGCCCATCGGCGCGATAGAAGTGACACTCGTAACGGCATGGTATGCCGGCGCGCGCCGCGCGAAAGTTGTCGCGAACCACCTCCAGCTCATCCGGGTCGATCAGCGCCGTCATGCTGCGGCCGAGCAGCGCGTCGAGAGTGTAGCCGGACATCTCGCACGTCGAGGGATTGGCCGACGTCAGGTGCGCCTTTCCATCCAGCGTGTAGATCGCGTCGCTCGCCGACTCGAACAGATTGTGGTAGCGCCCCTCGGATTGCACCACGGCTGCCCGTGCACGCCGCTCCTCCGTCACGTCACGAAGTGATGCCACGACTCCTATTACTCCGCCCGAGTCGTTCCGCAGCGGTGCCGAGCTGACCGATACCAGCCGCCGCTCTCCGTCGGCCCGCACGATCTCGGTGTCGTACCACTGAGGATCGCCCTTGAATCCCAGCCATTCGCGGCGTGCGACCTCGTCCAGCTGCTCGGGCGTCGTGAGTGTCGCGACCGGGACACCGATCAACCGATCGATCTCCACCCCGAACAGCGCTCCGGCCGCCCGATTCGCGAACGCGATGCGGCGGCGCGGGTCAGTGATGACGATCGCATCGGTCGTCGTCTCGATGATCGGGCCGTACAACGCGGCCAGCGAGTCGAAGTGGACCGCCGCCGCGCCTACCGGCGTGGTCAGCCCGTTCGCCATGTTGTTGGACTCGTTAGAGTCACCAGAATGCACGGAACCTTCCCTATCGAGGCGTGGTCTCGCGCTCGCCTGCACGAGGACGGAGCAGGCGCGCCGCCCTCGGCGCAACGCGTACGTCAATTGGAGTCTGTCCCCGCATCTCCCCGTCGGACTGTACCGCCTGAGGTGGATCGCATTCGATGCGGAAGACGCGACCCGGACGATACCACATGCCCGGATGCGGCGCGAAATTCTTGCGCACCAACCTCCAGGCGATGGCGCACGAATCGGCGAACGTGCCCGGAGAGAAGACGCACAAGTCCAGCATTCCGTCATCTGCCGCGATGCCCGGGCCAAGCTGGATCAGATCGTTCAGAACCGAGCCGAAGTTGGCGAGCATCACCGAGGTGGCCTCGCGCTCGACCGTCACGCCGTCGACGGTGACACGAACGCGGAAGGTCTGCCTCCGGACGATAGCGCGCGAGGCCGCAATAACGTAGGCGCCGATTCCGAACCTGCGTTTCAGCCGATGGGACGCCGCCTCGATCATACGCACATCCAGACCGATGCCCAACGTGAACGCGAACGGCTGCGCACCGTTGATGATCCCCAGGTCGACCAGGGCGAGCTCGCCATCCACCAGCGCATGCACGGCTCGCCGGAGATCGAGAGGCGTTCCCATCGAACGAGCGACCAGATTGCCCGTCCCTCCGGGGAGCACGCCGAGCGGGGTCCCGGTACCGGCCAACGCGGCGATTACCTCGATCGCGGTGCCATCGCCGCCAAGAGTGAAAATGGCTGCAAAATCCGCCGCGCGTGCCCGGGCAACGCGCGCTCCATCGCCAGCCTCGCGCGTGAGGTGCACCACGACATCGGCGCCCACTTCGCGGAAAGCGCGCTCGGCCCGCTCGGCGAGCTGCGCACCGCGACGCGAGCCAGGATTGGCGATGAGGAGCACCGGACTCCTCAGAAGCTCCACTCCCTGAAAAGGTCGAAGCCGAATTGCCGCGGCGTGTTGATGTCTGCCACTCCACGGTCGCAGAGCAACGAGATGGTCGCCGGCTCGGTTCCGAACTGCAAACTGAATCCCTTGTCGAGGCGCTGTTCCACGGTAACGCCTAGCGCTTCGGTGAATCGCTCGTTGATCGCGCACAGCCCCGCATTGGCGGTGACGAACGTCCGCTCACCGAGCTGCTTGCCTACCCCCAGTCGCAGTCCGGAAAGGAAGCTGCGGTCGGTGAGGCTCTGCCGGCCGAGCGCCGGCGTCTGGATCTGGAAGAGGTCGAAGAATCCCACCTCTTCGACCAGTTCACGCTCGAACAGGGTTCCAACCGTCGGCAGCAGCGCGGCGATGGCCTGATTGATCGCCGCGCTGTTCTCCTGCCCTAACGCGAACGTCGGCGCACCGAACACCAGATAACTGAGAATTTCCGTGGTGCTGATGGCTATGCGCTCATCGCTCGAGAGCGCCAGTCGCGGATCGAGCAGCGTGCCGCCGATGTCGGCGCGAATCCGCACATCGGGGCGGTCCCCCTGACGAACGGTGTACCCGGCCGTGATGTCCAGTGCCGGGTTGATTCCCGGCTCGCCGAAAAAGCGCAGCTCTCCGCGCGTCACGTCGAACCTCCGCTGCACCAACCCGAGGTCGAGACGGTACTCTCCGCGGTTGGCGGTCACCGTTCCGGCGAGCGCCAGCCGGTCGCCGGTGCGCAGTACGTCCACCGTGCCCCCCAGCTTGATGTTCGCAGCCGCGGAGCGCAGCCAGACCTCGTCGCCAATCGAGATCGAGACGTTGTCCAGCGTCATGTTTTCCACGAGCTGGTCGAGCACGCCGCGGGCGCGGAGCACTCCACGGCTCTCGAGATCGGCGACGTCCACCACATCCCTGAAGTCAGGGTCATCCAGCGCCACCAGTTCCTTGGTCGGCTGATCCTGCAACAGCAGTGTTCCCCTTTCGATCGTCAGGTTTCCCGCCAATCGCGCGCTGGTGAATCGATCGGTCAGCCGCAGATCGCCGCTCACATCGAGGTCGGCCACCCGCCGCTGACGCATCGCCTGAAAATTGTCTGCCACCAGGCGCAGATCGAATCGAAGTCCCTCGAGATCGGTCAGTGACTCGCGGTCGAGCCGTATGCGCCCGGTAAGTGATGCATACCCGTTTCGCTCGCCGCTGCGGGCGCTGAGCGACACGATGCTCACCGAATCGCGGGTCATCGCCACGTCGGCATCGACTTCGCGAAGCGTTATGCCGAGCGCGGGCAACCCCAGCGTACCGTCGGCCACGCGCAAAGCGCCATCGAAGGTCGGTCGCTCCCAGGTGCCGCCGACCGATACCTCCGTCGTCATTGTCCCGCGCACATCCGAGAAAAGAGTGGGGGCCATTGCCTGAAGGATGGCCAGATCCACTTCCCGGGCCTCGACTCGCGCGTCGAGAGGGGCAGCAAGCAACCGCTGCTCCACGGAAACGAGAGCGAGGTCGAGGGGGAGTGCTGCCGTGACGTTCATAACGGGGACACCGCGACGCAGCAGGTTGAGCCGACCGGTGGCACGGCGATTCTGGTAGCCGCCTTCGAGATTGGCGTGCGGCAGCGCGAGGGTATTGCCGATTCGCACACTGTCGGCCCTGGCGCCCACGGCATACACCGGATTCGCCCGCGTACCCGAGGCATCCAGTGACATTGTCAGCCACCCGGAAAACGGCGTAGACGACTGCATCACGGTGGAAACGTCGCCAAGCGGGAGCGAATCCAGTTGTACGCCGAAGGCGATTGGACCCTCGCGCGGGATGGTTCCGGCGAGTGCGAACGCTCCCTCCCCGTTCTTCCGGAACAACAGCGAATCGAAAGCAATGCCTGTCGAATCGATCCGGATCAACGCCGGCTGGACGAGCGCCCACACGCGCTCGTCGATTACGAGTGCCAGCGAGTCCAGAGTCAACGCGGTCGTATCGCCTGACACACGCACGTCCAGGCTCGCTCCGAGCCGCGGCCCGGTCTCGCTTTCGGCGGACAGCGTGAATCGCGTCGATCCGTCGTCCCGAATACCAGCCGTGATCTCGCCCCCCGCAAGGCGAACTCCGGCGAGTTGGAGCTGGTCGAGCTGCAGCGTCGCCTGCCCCTGCATGGCGCTGGTGACGCCGAACAGATCGAAAGCTCCCTGAACACGCTCGGCGCGCTCCTCGCCGACCACCAGGTTCACACCTGTCATTTCTCCGGTGGCGCGCAGATCTCCGACTGAGCCCGCGAGCGTCGCATCCACCCGCATGAAGCCCGTCAGCACTGTCGCGGTGGAGTCGAGCGGCTCTCCGGGCCGGAGGTACGGGCGAAGACCGCCCAGGGAGTCGGCGATAATCGTCAGGCGCAGTGTATCCGAGGCAGCCGCATGAAGTCCCAGCCCTCCCTGCGCCGTCACCAGCGCGGCGGTCGTTTCCAGGCGAAGCGAGTCGACCAGCAGCCGGCCATCCGCGAACCGCAGCAGGGCACCAGACGGAAACACGAGAACCGAATCGACGACGGAGCGGCCAAGCGAGGCGGCGAGCGTGCCGCGCATGTTGGCAAGTGAATCAAAGCGCAACGCCGAGACGAACCGACCGTTGAGCAGCGTGGACGGAAGGGATGGCAGCTCGAACAACGGCCCCAGATCTACATCGCGCGCGCGAATGACGCCGAAAGCGGCGAATCCGCCTATCGAGTCCGCGTCTACCCAGCCGGTATATCCAATCTCTCCTCCCTCCCCGCGGAGCGTCGTCTCGACGGAGAGGCTGTCGAGCACGCCCGACACCCGCACCGGTCCCTCGAACGGGCCTCGGAAGGGGATGATGGGATACGAGCGCGCGAGCATGGTCATCGACGCAGGCCGCACCTCGAGCGACGCATCGTACACCAGCTGATCGCCATACGTTATGCGCCCGCTGCCGGTGACCCGGGTCGGCGTGCCGGGCCCGTCGGTGTGAACGAGATCCGCATCGCGAAATCGAACATCGAGCCACGATGAGTCGAGTGTGGCACGACCGGTCATGGTTCCACCGAGCCGAGCGAAATTCGGGTACAGGTAGCGGATCGTTCGCAGGTCGAGCGTCTCGACATCCACGTCGAGGCCGCGAAATTTGGCCCGCGAGGGCGACAGGATGTCGAGCGCGCCATTGACGCGAGCTCGAGTCACCGCGCCCGGCACGTGTGTATCCCGAAACTCCAGCTGCGCGTCGTTCACCGCGAACCGCGTCACGGGCCCTCCGCGCGCCCGCACGGTGCCGGTAATCTGCCCCGCCCATGGCACCGGCAGCGGTTCCCCGCTCAGTTGCTCAATGAGCCGGAAATCCATCGGATCGGCGCTGAGATCCACGTCCTTTACGATCAGCACCGGGGCGCCGACGCCGAACGTCATGTTTCCGGTCAGGTGTGAGTCCGTCGATCGCACATCCATCTCGGAGATCGCATAGTCCAGCACCCGCGGATTGGTCGAATCGTTCCGAATGCGCAGCACCATGCTGCCGCCACCGGTGCTCGGCAGCGTTGGATAAACCCAGTTGATGTCGGAAAGCGATACCGAATCACCACGTACGGCGATGTCGTATCGCATCGGCCCCTTGCCCCAATGCACGCGCCCCGCCGCGCTTCCGGTGGAACGCGGCAGATCCCAATGCGGGAGCCGCATCCAGATCGTATCGCCAAGCCAGCGCACGTCTCCTCGCACGTTGCGGAACGAGAAGGGCGGATCGGGCTCGTCGACGTCGAGACGACGCACTTCGAATCGGCGCCCCGCGCTGTCCGGATCGGCGAGCCTCACGCGTCCTAGCAAGGCGTCGTGCACCAGCCATCTATACGTGCGGGTCAGCCCCTCCGACGACTCACGAATCTCGGCGCCGCAAGGACGCGCTAGAAACTCGCGCTCATCCCATGTGCCGGCTTTGCATCCCCAGCTTTCGACGGCCTCGCGACCCGCGCTGTCGCGCCGTGCCCCGCGAAGCGAATCTGGTGGCGACCACATCTCCGTAAGGGCCACGCGGGAATCGACCACCTCGACGCTGTCCAGCACGATGAAGTCGCCGATTCGCCTATCCAGACTCGGCGGCTTGGGCGGGCCACTTGGAAAGACGCGGCGGTAGTTCCAGGTACCGTCTGCATGACGGCGGAAATGCACCACTGCTCGGTCCACCCGCAGGTGTGAAATCCTCAGCCTGCGGTCGATCAAGTCCCTGATGTCGTAAGTGACCGTAATGGGTCCCGTGCTCACGAACAGCGAATCTTCGGCGTCGCGAATCGATAGCGAGTCGAACATCAGGCCGGTGAGTAGTGAGCCGTGCAGCGTGCCGAGAGTGACGCTGCCGCGGTCCTCCACACTGCGCGACAGCTGGCTGGATACCACGCGGCGAATCTGCTCGCGACCGAAAGCAGTCTGGGTGATGCCAAGGGCGATGCCGGCGAGGACGATCGTCAGGATGACGATCGTCGCTCCAGTGAGGAGCACCACCGTCCTCCGCCGCGGCATCCCCATTTAGAAAGCTTGCCCAATGCTGAAGTGGAACACGAGCCGAGAGAAAAACGTCCTGTTCGATGGCGGCGCAAACGTCGACGGACACTCGCCGCCTATTCCCGATGGGAGCGTATTGCCGGGACTCGCGCAACGCAGCAGCCGCGGCGCTCGGTTCTCGCCGCTACCCTCTCCGTCATCGACTTCGATCGGGTCTATCAGGTATGCCGGTCCGGCCCGTCGCGGATATCCGTTGTACGCCACATCCATCCTCAGCGGCCCGACCGGCGATGTAACGCGAAGGCCGATACCAGGCGTCCATTTCAGATCACCCAGATCGAGATTCTCCGAACCGCGATTATAGACATACCCCGCATCGAGGAATCCGACCCAGTCGAAGATTCGGGGGAGGAACGGACTTCTCACCCTGAGCTCCGCATTGGCGACCAGTAGTGCGTTCCCGCCCGTAGGCGAGGCGCGTCCGATCCCCGCCGCCGGACCGGCGTGGTACAGCGTGTCGCCGGCAGCCGTGTGCACAGTATCGGCTCCAGTCACCAGATATACGACAGGTCCGAGCTCGTTCTGGTTGTATCCGCGAACGGAGGTAGGCCCGCCAGCATACAGGCGCTCCTGCGGCGGCACGAAATCCTCCGCACCGCGCAGGGAGCCGACCGAAAATACGACGGCACCCTGTGTGCGCAGCGCCAGCACCGCTCCCTGGACGAGCGGCAGGTAGAACGAAGCCGAGCCGGCAGCACGGTTGAATTCGAGCGACGGATCCGATCCGATTGCCGCCGAAGCATGGCGCAGCTCGAGGCGCACCTGATCGCCTCTCGTCGGCTCGAGCGAGTTGTCGGTGCGGTCGCGCGTCGCCGTCGCGCTCAGCACCGCCAGGCGGGAACGGCGCGTCAGCTGCGCGATGTCTCCCAGGTCGCAGACGTTGAACACCGAACAGAACACGGCCTGCTCCGCCCGCGTGCGCCCGAACTCGAATTGATAGGCGAGGGTAAGTGGCAGGCGGGGGCGCTGTTCCCGCGTAACGGAGATTATGGATCCGAACGGCGTAGTGCGCTCGTATGCCTGGAACTCGGATCGGCGCTCGCTGTACAGCGTGAGCGACGGAACGTTGCGCGTCCCGAACAGAGTCGGCTGTCGCAGTGTCGCACCGGCATAGTAGTTGAGCGTGTCGCTGAACTGGTCTTCCTTGCTCTGCCCGGTGCAGAGCGACGGCGCGAAATCCAGCGGCTCACCGCGCGCGATCTTCGTCAGGCGCGCGTCCAGCTCGATCCGCCGCGCGCCGCCAAGAAAGTCCCGATTCACCAATCGGGCCTGCGTGCGGAAGCAATCAAGCGTCGCCCAGCCGACACCAGCACGAACCGAAGTCATTTCGCGCTCGCTCAGACGCACCGCCACCGCAAGCAGCGAGTCGCCGGCCGGCTGCAGGGAATCGGAGCGCAGGCGGATTTCGACGTGGCGATAGGCATCCAGCAGGTAGAGGTCACGTTGCGAACGAAACAGATCGCGCTCGCGATAGATGTCGCCGACTTCGAACGAGAGGAGTGACCGCAGCGTGCCCGTATGGATCGCCACCGGTTCGTCAGGACGCACCGGCGCTACCTCGTAGTGGATTTCCGCGATCCGATGCACGCGTCCCGGCAGGAACTCTCGCTCGACTATGGCTACGTTGCGCGAGTAATCGACAGAATCCTGGCGGAGCAGATGCTGCGCATTGGCGTAGCCGCGGTCGTGCAGCCGCCCGATGATCGTATCGACGATCGACTGGAGCTCCACCCGGTCGTACACGCGGCCCTCCATCCGGCGCATTCGCTGAGCGAGCTGCACTCCGCCGGAAAGGGAGTCGAGTCCCGACACGGAGAGCGACGCGATGACGACCGGCGGTCCTTCGACGATAGACAGGTGCACCGCGACGATGTCATCGCGCAGCTGGGATATGGCGGTGTCTACCTGCGTCTGATAATAGCCGCGCTGCCGGTAGAAGTATCGCAGCCGCAGAACGTCGCGCTGAAGCTCGAGCGGATCCAGACACCGGCGCGCACCAAGGAACGACAGGCCGATCCGGCTCCACCAGCTCGAGGCAGTCGTGGCGATCGCGCTCGCCAGGCGCTCATCGTCGAACGCGGCGTTCCCCTCGAATACGATCCGCCGTACCTCACGATCACCGGGATCGCAGGTCAGGTCCTGCGCTGAGGCGCGAGTGGACGACCCTACGAGAACCAATGCGAGGAGCAGCCCGAACCCGAGCGGGCGAGCCGACATTACCGCGCGACCCGCTCCCGGCGCGGCCGGTGGTACACCTCGTCGCGCCGCCCGAGCGTGGCAATGCGGTCGTCAGGCCGAAGCGGCGCCCGCTGCAACAACAGGCGCGCGATGTAGAACGCCGCGGCGCCGACCGCAACACCGGCTCCAACGGCCGGTAACTGTTCGGCCAGCGTCAGGCGACGGCGGAAGTAGTACGTCACGGGGCTGGTAGATTGGAAACTGGAAGAACAGGAAACTGGAAACAGGAATCAGGAACCAGGGCCGCAACTCGGGCAGCGACGCTCGGACGAGTGATCGCGCTCAGAACGCAGCCGATCAGGGCGCCCCTGGTTCCTATTTCCCAGTTCCTGATTCCTTTTTCCTACACTGCCTGCACCAGGATGGTGCCGGGACCGCGCTGCTTGGCGCGCCGCTTCACCTCCGCCGCCAGCGCTCCAATGTGCCCGGTAGAAACCCACCGGTCTGGTTCGACGAGCAGCACCGCGACCGACAGCCGGGCAATCGGGAACTCTCTCGCCTTGCCGTCGCGATCGATTCCCATGAAGCTTCCGGCAGAAACAGCGTGCTCACCCACGGCCCCGATCGCCACATCCCGGAACCGCGTTGCCGCCTCACGCGCAATTGAATCGGCGCGTCCGGCACCGGTGACGACAATGAAGTCGTCTCCTCCAATGTGCCCCACGAAATCCTGCGTCCCACCAATGCGCGCGACCACGTCAACGATCGCCGCGCCCATGTCACGGATTACGATGTCGGCGGTCGAGAATCCGAAGCTGTCGGCAAACGCCTTGAAGTTGTCGAGATCGATGTAGCAGATGGCGAAGCGTTCGCCCGCTTTCGCGCGCCGTTCGATCTCCTCTTCGATGGCCTTGCCGCCAGGCAGTCCACTGGTCGGATTGCGGTCGCCTTCGCGACGCACCAGGCGCAGCATTGCCACGACGCGCGATCGCAGCTCGCGTGGATCGAACGGCTTGGGAAGGTAATCGTCGGCCCCTGCTTCGAATCCCGCCACCTTGTGCTCGATCTCCGACCGCGCAGTCAACATCAGGATCGGTATCCGAGCCTTGAACGGATTTCGCTTCAGCGCTCGGCAAACCTCAATGCCCGACATTCCCGGCATCGCGAGGTCGAGCACCATGAGATCGGGCTCGCGAACCTCGACCGAGGCAAGCGCAGTCAACCCGTCATGCGCCGTCTCCACGTCGTGCCCTGCCGACGTGAGAACTTCACGAACCATGAGCCGCATGTCTTCATTGTCATCGACGACCAGCAGATAACTCAATGTTGACGCTCACCTTAGAGACAGATAAGTTCACGCGCCCCATGCTGCGTGTCAACGCTGCATGATCTCGCGCTCTAATGTATACCGATGCCGATCCGCCGAACTCTCGCTCTGCTCGCGCTGACCGGCGCGATCGCCTGCGGCGGACGCGATGACGTCCCCGCGCGCAATACCATCATCGATTCGCGTGATCGCTACGATCCGCGATCGCTCGATCCGGCGCAGGCCACTGACGTGCCCACCGGTCGGGCAGTCAGCTATGTTTTCGACGGCCTCACCCGCTTCACTCCGGACGCCCGGCTGGAACCAAACCTGGCGGAGCGGTGGGACGTCTCGCCCGATGGGCGTACGTACACATTTCACCTCCGGCACGGCGTGAAGTTCCACGACGGAACACCTTTCGTTGCCCGTCACGTAATCCAGAGTTGGCAGCGGGTGCTCGACCCCTCTACGCGGAGCGGTGGGGCATCGATGCTCTCCGCCATTGCCGGCGCTACCGAATTTTCAGACCGTCGCGCCGCACGCGTCTCAGGTCTCGCCGCACCAGATGACAGCACCGTGGTTGTCACGCTGGTGCAGCCGCTGGCCATTTTCCCCACACTGGTCGCGATGCCCGTCGCGGCGATCGTCCCCGATTCGATTCCGGCGAATTTTGGCGAGCGGCCGATAGGTACGGGACCCTGGCGCCTGGTGGAGTGGCGCCACGACGACTACCTGCTCTTTGCGAGCAATCCGGACTACTGGGACGGGGCGCCGGCGACGGACTCCCTTCGTGCACGGATCATTCCCGAGCCCAGCACCGCCGTCGCCGAATTCGAATCGGGCAACGTCGATCTGCTCTATGTGCCGGAATCGGAGTCCCGGCGATGGCAGGAGTCTGGTGGCCCTGGTGACCGTGCCCAGGTCATGTCGGTACCGGCCCTGCGACTCTGGTACGTAGGTATCAACGTCACGCGAGGCCCGCTCCGCGATCCGCGTGTGCGCCAGGCGCTCAACTACGCGATCGATGTCCAGAGCATCGTGAACGCACTGATCGGCGGGCGCGGCCGGCTGGCCGCTGGAGTGATTCCTCCCAGCCTGGCTGGCGCCGACACTACACGGGCGCCGTATGGTCATGATGTTGCCCGGGCAAGGCAGCTGCTGGCGGAGGCGGGTCATCCCGACGGCATCGATCTCCAGCTCTGGCACTCGCAGGACGCGGCGTTCACAAACGTCGCCGAAGCGATCCAGGCAAATCTGCGCGACGCGGGATTCCGGGTGACGCTGGTGCAGCGTGAGGCAGCCGCGATGCGTGCCGCCGCACGCAACGGTGAGACCGACCTGGTGCTCAAGGACTGGTACGCCGACTATCCCGACGCCGAGAATTTCCTCTACCCACTGCTGCACGGCGACAACGCCGGGCAGAACGGCGCCAACGTTTCCTTTTACGACGATCCGATCTTCGACAGCCTGGTCAGCGCCTCACGAGTCGAGTCCGACAGCACGAGGCGTGTGGCACTCTATGGCCAAGCCGACGCCGTGGCGTTCGCCGACGCGCCGATGGTGTTTCTCTTTTTCTACGACGATCTGTACGCGGTCCAGCCGTGGATCCGCGGCTTCCGCGCCCCGGTGATCTTTACCGGTGAGCGGTGGACGGAGGCGGTGATCGAGCGCAGAGAGTAACGTGCGCTGCCGTGAGCGGGAAAAGGGGAAAGGGAAATGGGAAACGTGGTGCAGCACCTTTGGACGTTTCCCTTTTCCCATTTCCCATTTCCCGTTGTTCTGATGCATTCCTAACGGTATGCGCTCTTTCCTGCTCCGCCGGCTCCTACTCACCATCCCGACGCTCGGTGGGGTGCTGGTGGTGGTGTTTCTGCTGCTCTACGTCGCGCCAGGTGATCCGGTTCTCGAGATGGTGGGTGAGCGTGCGGATGCGGCGACTATCGCGCGCCTTCGCGCCGAGCTCCGGCTCGATGATCCACTGTACGTGCAGTTCGCTCACTACGCTGGCGGCGTGCTGCGCGGAGACCTGGGGAACAGCTACATCACCGGCCGGCCGATCATCGACGACATCGCCGAGCGCTTTCCCAAGACGCTGCAACTGGCGGTGGCGGCGATGCTGCTGGCGTCGACGATCGGCATAACTATCGGCGTATTCAGCGCGCGGCGCCCCGACGGATGGACGGACCGGTTCGCGATGGTCGGTGCCTATCTCGGCATCAGCTTTCCCGTGTACTGGGTGGGATTGCTTCTCATCTTCCTGTTCGCCATCACCCTGCGCTGGCTGCCTCCATCGGGATACGGAGGGCTCATTTTTCTGATCCTGCCGGCCGTAACGTTAGGATCCCGCTCGATCGCCTTTCTGGCGCGCATGACGCGCTCGGCGATGCTGGAGGTTCTGGGAAGCGATTTCGTGCGCACGGCGAGGGCCAAGGGACTTCCGGAGCGGTCGGTGGTGGGACACCACGCCCTGCGCAATGCGCTGATCCCCGTGCTGACCGTGCTCGGTCTGGACTTCGGGTACTACCTGACCGGGAGCATCCTGACTGAAACGGTGTTCGGCTGGCCGGGGCTCGG